>VGTA01000025.1 GCA_016874875.1 Deltaproteobacteria bacterium
GAGGACGCCCTGCGGGACGGCGACCGCGTGTACGCGGTGCTGCGGGGGGTGGGGACGTCGAGCGACGGGCGCGGCGGGACGCTCATGAGCCCGGCGGCGGAGGGGCAGGCGGCGGCGATGCGGGCGGCGTGGGCCGGACTCGACCCCTCGGCGGTGGGGCTCATCGAGGCGCACGGCACGGGCACCCCGGCGGGGGACGCCGTGGAGCTCGAGTCGCTGCGGCGGGTCTTTGGCGGCGCCGGCGAGGCGCCGCCGGCCTACCTCGGGTCGGTGAAGTCCATGATCGGGCACGCCATGCCGGCGGCGGGCGCCGCGGGGCTCATCAAGGCGGCGCTCGCGCTCTACCACGGCGTGCTGCCCCCCACCCTCGGCGCCGAGGAGCCCCACCCGGCGCTCGCCGCCTCCCGCTTCGCCCTCCCCGCCGAGGCGCGCGCCTGGCCGCGCGACCTCCCCCGCCTCGCCGGCGTGAGCGCCTTTGGCTTTGGGGGCGTCAACGCCCACGTCGCCCTCGAGGCGCCCCCGGCGGCGCGGGCGGCGGTGAGTCTCCGCCCCCTCGCCGCGCACCTCAGCGAGTCGCGCCACCTCCTCGCCCTCGCCGCCCCCTCCGCCGAGGGCCTCGCGGGCCTCCTTGAGGGCTGGGCGGCGCGCCTAGAGGGGGCGGCGGGGGACGCGGCGGAGGACGCGGCGGGGGGCGCGGCGGCGCTGGCGCGCTCCACGCGCGAGGGGGAGGGCGACCACCGCGCCGCCCTGCTCGACCCCACCCCGCGCGCCCTCCGCGAGCTGGCGGCGGCGGCGCGGGGGGGGGGGGCGCGCGGGGGGCGGGGGGGGGGGGGGCTGCGGGCGCGCGGCGCGCTCTGCGCCCAAGAGGGCGCCCCCCCGCCCCGCGTGGCGTGGATGTTCCCCGGGGTGGAGGCCACCTTCGCCCCGCGCGTCGATGACCTCTGCGCGCGCCTCGGGCTCCCCGCCCCCGCCCTGCCCCCGGCGGGCCTCGGCGGCGGGGAGGAGGGCGCCGCGCCCCTCGACCGCGCGGCGCTCGGCGCGCGCGGAATCGGCGTGGTGCGCCTGGGGCTGGCGCTGGCGCGCGTTCTAGAGCGCGTGGGCGTGCCCGCCCACGACCTCTGCGGGCACAGCGTGGGCGAGTGGGCGGGGCTGGTGGCGGCGGGCTTCCTCGACGAGGGCGAGGTGGAGCGCTTTATCGGCGGCCTCGAGCCGCGCCACCTCGAGGTCCCCGACGTGGCGTTCGTGGCGGTGGGGGCGAGCCGCGCCCGCGCCGAGGAGCTGCTCGCCCCCCTCGGCCTCACCCCCGCCGGCGGCGTCTTCTGCTCCCACGACAACTGCCCCCACCAGAGCGTGCTCTGCGCCCCCCCCGCCGCCGCCCGCGCCGCCGTGGAGGCGCTCACGCGCGCGCAGGTGCTCGCTCGCGACCTCCCCTTCCGCTCCGGCTTCCACGCCCCCTACTTCCAGCCCCACGCCGACGCCCTCAGCGCCCACCTCGACACCTTCGCCCTGCGCGCCCCCCACACGCCCCTGTGGTCCGCCACCGCCCTCGCCCCCTACCCGGCGGGGCGCGCGGCGGTGCGCGCCCTCAGCGCCCGGCACCTGGTGGAGACCGTGCGCTTCCGCGAGCTCACCGAGGCGCTCTACGCCAGCGGCGCGCGCGCCTTTGTGCAGGTGGGCGTGGGCTCCCTCGCCAGCTTCGTGAGCGACACCCTGCGCGGGCGCCCGCACGTGGCGGTGGAGGCGCACAGCGAGCGCCTCGGCGCCCACGAGCAGCTCCTGCGCCTGTGCGCCGCCCTCTTCGCCGAGGGCCTCGACGTGCGCGTGGAGGCGCTCCAGGAGTCCTGCGACCCGCCGCCGCGCGCCCTCGCGCTGCGCCTCGGCGTCCCGTTCGTGCGCCTGCCGGCGGCGGAGCGCGGCCTCCTGCGCGGCGCGCGCGCCCCCGCTGCCCGCCCGGTCTCTGACGTGGGCGCCTGGCGGGGCGCCGCCACCTGCCCGGGGGCGCTCGCGCCGGCGGGGGAAGACACCTGGCGCGGGGAGTGGAGCGTGTCGGTGGAGGAGCAGCCGCACCTCCTCGACCACTGCTTCTTCCGCCAGCCCGCCGCGTGGCCCCACGTGCGCGACCGCTTCCCCGTGGTGCCCATGACCCTCTCGCTCCAGTGGGTGATGGAGGCGGCGCAGGCGCTCTGCGCGCCCGGGGAGCGCGTGGTGGGGGCGCGCGACGTGCGCGCCTCGCGCTGGGTGGAGGCGGCGCCGGCGCAGCGCCTCGCGGTGGAGGCGCGGCGCCTCGCCGACGACGCGGCGGGGCGCGGCGCGCTCGAGGTCACCCTCAAGGGCCACCTCAGCGCCGTGGCGATCACCGCGCGCGCCCCGCTCGCCCCGCCCCCCGCCCCGCCCCTCCCCCTGCGCGACGAGCGCCCCTCCCCCGTGCGCGGCGCGCAGATCTACGAGGACCGCTGGATGTTCCACGGCCCCGCCTACTACGGCGTCCACGAGGTGACGGCGCTCTCCCCCGACGGGATTCGCGGCGTCCTGCGCTGCCCCGCCGCCCCGGGGGCGCTCCTCGACGCCGTGGGGCAGCTCTTTGGGCTGTGGGTGATGCTGACGGCGCGCGAGGACCGCGTGGTGATGCCCGTGAGCCTCGAGGAGGTGCTCTTCTACGGCCCCCCCCCGCCCCCCGGCGCGCTCTTGCCCTGCGCGGTGTGGGTGGAGCGCCTCGACCGGCGCGAGGCGCGGGCGCGGATGTGCGTGTGGCGCGATGGCCGGGTGTGGGCCACGCTCGCGGGATGGCGCGACTGGCGCTTTGAGACGAGCGGGGCGCTGTGGGACCTCATGCGCTACCCCGAGCGCGCCCTCTACGCGCGCCCCCTCGTCCACACCCCCGCCCTCACCCTCACCCTCGCCGAGGGCGTGAGCGCCGCCGCCTCCTCGCGGGAGTTCCTCGTGGGGCGCTGCCTCACCGGCGCCGAGCGCGACGCCTACCGCGCCCTCGCCGCCCCCCGGCAGCAGGGCTGGCTCGCCGGGCGCATCGCGGCCAAGGACGCCGCCCGCGCCGCGCGCTGGGCCGCCTTCGTCGCCCGCCACCCCGCCGCCCCCCCGCCGGCGCTGTTCCCCGTGGAGGTGGCGGTGGAGCCCACGGCGAGCGGCGCGCCGCGCTTTGGGGCGGGCGCGGGGGAGGGCCTCTGGCTCTCGATCACGCACGCGGGCGGCGCGGCGGTGGCGGCGGTGAGCGCGCGCGGGCCCGTGGGCGTGGACCTCGAGCCCGTGGCGGCGCGCGAGGACTCCTGGGCCCGCGCCGCCTTCAGCGACGCCGAGCGCGCCCGCCTCGAGGCGCTCGCCCCGCCCGCCGCGCGCCCCCTGCTGCTCACGGCGGCGTGGTGCGCCAAGGAGGCCGCCGCCAAGGCCCTTGACGCCGGCCTCGGCGCGCCGCGCGCGTGGGAGGTGCTGGCGCTCTCGGGCGCCGCGGGCGCGGAGGGCGCCGCGGAGGGCGCCGCGGAGGTGCGCGCGCCGAGCGGGGCGCGCCTCGCCGCGCGCTGGCGCGCCCTAGACGTGGCGGGGGCGCGCTGCGTGCTGGCGCTCTGCGAGGTCGCCGACGAGGGCGCGGGGGCGCCCCCCGCCTAGACGCGCGGCGCCTGCGCGCCCTGCCCTGGGCCCTCAGGCGGCGCGGGCGGCGGCGCGGGCGGCGACGCGGGCAGCCGCAGCCGCACCCGCGTCCCCCCCTCCGCGCGGCGCTCCACCACCACCGTCCCCCCCGCCTGCGTCGCGCGGTCGCGCATGGTCCGCAGCCCCAGCCCGCGCCCCGCCGCCCCCTCCGCCACGCCCACCCCGTCGTCCTCCACGAGGAGCTCCACCTGCCCCGGACCCAGCCCCAGCCCCAGCCCCTCCCCCTCCCCCTCCCAATCCGCCACGCGCCACGTGAGCCACACAGAGGCGCAGGAGGCGTGTCGGAGGGCGTTCTGCAGCGCCTCCTCCGCCACCCGCAGGGCCGTGAGGCGCGCCCCGGGGGTGAGGAGGTCTGAGAGGCGGGGCGTCACGTCCACCGCCGCCCGCAGCCCCACCCGCGCGAGCCCCTCCACCGCCGAGCGGAGGGCGCTCTCGAGCCCGAGGTCGAGCAGGCGCTGCGGGTACAGCCCGTGGGCGAGCTCGCGCGTCTCGTAGATGCCCTCCTCGGCGAGCGTGGAGATGCTCAGGAGCGCCTCGCGCTGCTGCGCGCCCTCCGCCCCCTCCCCGCGCCGCTCCGCCCACTCCGCCGCCTCCCGCATAATGATCAAGAAGCGGTGCCCAACGCTGTCGTGCAGGTCGCTCGCCAGCACCCGGTTGCGCTCGTCCTGCGCGTCGATCACGCGGCGCGCCGACTCCTCGCGCAGGGCGATGAGGTCGCGCGCGTGCGTCAGCTGCACGCGCTCGAGCTCGTGCTCGCGCGCCACGCCCTCCGCCTGCAGGTCGCGGATGCGGTCGGCGAGCGCCAGCGAGAGCAGCACCATCTCAAACGCCGAGCCCACCTGCAGCGCGTGCTCGGTGAACGGCGTGTGCGGAATCAGCCCTGTGAACTTGAGCGAGTACATCACGCCCCCCCCCAAGAAGAGGCCCCACGCGAGCATAAAGTACCCCGCCACCCTGCTCCCCTGCGCCAGCCGCAGCCCCCCCGCCACCAGGCAGGCCAAGACCGACAGCCCGCTCAGCGGACTCATGGCCGACTCCGCCGTGGGGGTGGGCCACGAGAGCGTAACGACGAACATCACATAGAGCGTGAGCAGCAGCCCGCGGAGCACCTTGTCCCAGCGCGGCAGCGCGCGCGCGGTCATGAGGAGGCTGCGCGTGAAGCTGATGGTCGCGAACATCTGCAGCGTCACCAGCCCGCTGCCGCCGAGGCGACTCGGCGTCCACCCCGAGGCCCAGATGTAGCCGTTGCGCGCGGCGAAAAAGAACACGTTGGAGAGCAAAAAGAGCAGATACCACTGATAGGTGATGTCGCGCAGCGAGAGGAACAGGAAGGCGTTGTAGAGGAAGAGCCCCAGCGTGAGCCCATAGTAGAGCCCAAACAGGCGCTCGGCGCGCTGCTCGAGCCGCGCCCACTCGTCCCCCGACGAGACGCGCGCGGCGAACCCGAGGGGGGTGCTCTCCACGCGAAAGTACAGGTCCTCCACCACGCCGGGGCGGGGCTCAAAGGGGACCACCAGCGAGGTGGACGGCACCTCGCGGTCGGCGAGGGGCTGCTCGAGCCCCCCGCGCACCTCCACGCGCCGCCCCCCGCGCGGCACAAACGACGTGAGCTGCACAGGGCGCGGGTGCGAGAAGCTCACGCGCCACCGCGGCGGCGCGGCGGGGTCGCGCGGCGTGGCGTCCACGACGCGCGCGTGAATCCACAGCACCCCCTGCTGGATGCGAATCGCCTCCCGCGGGCGGCGCGTGGGGCGCCACGCGCCGCGCGCCAGCGCCTCGTCGAGGGTGGCGTCCCCCCCCTCGTCGAGCCACACCTCCGCCCCGTCGCCGAGCAGCCAGCTCTCGCGGAGGCTGTGGAGCTCAATGACGCGGGGGGCTGCGGCGGCGGGGGCGGCGAGCAGGGCGGCGAGCAGGGCGGCGAGCAGGGCGGCGAGCAGAGGGGCGAGCAGGGCGGCGAGCAGGGGTGCGCTCAGGGGCGCGCTCAGGGGCGCGCGCGGCGCCTTGCGCACGAGCCCTCAGCCCTCTTCGCCGAGCGCCCCGCTCTGCGAGAGCGAGAGCGCCAGCTCGAGGAGGCGGTGGGGGCCGCGCAGGTCGAGCTTGCGGCAGATGCTGGCGCGGTGATTCTCCACCGTCCGCACGCTCACGTTGAGCGCCATCGCCACCTCGCGGCTCGTGAGGCGACGCCCCACCAGCTTGAGCACGCGCCGCTCGGTGGGCGTGAGCGACATCGCGCGCTCGAGCGTCCCCTGCGCCAGCTCCTCGGAGCCGAGCGGGGCGGCGGGCTGCGCGAGGACGAACGCCTCGTCCCCGCTGAGGCAGCGCCGCGCGCAGCCGCACAGGACGTCGATGGGGGCCGATTTGGTCACGTACCCCGCCGCCCCCTCGGCGCGCGCGCGCTCTCGGTAGGCGGCGTCGTCGTGCATGCTCACGATGAGCACGTGCCCCTTGAGCCCCTCGACGCGCGCCTGCCGGAGCAGCCCAAAGCCGCCCCCGTCGGGGAGCGAGAGGTCGAGGCTGACGAGGTCAAAGACGCCCGCGCGCCACCGCGCGAGGCCTGAGGCGACGTCGACCGCCTCCTGCACCTCCGCGCCGGCGAAGAGGGCGCGCAGCGAGGCGGCGAGGCCCACGCGGAAGACGGGGTGGTCGTCGATCACGAGGACGCGCAGGGCGGCGTGTGGTAGTGTCATGGGGTGAGCCGAGAGGGTGAGCCGAGGGGCGAGCGGGGGGGCCTGCGGCGGGCGCGGCGCGCCGCAGGTCTGCCGCCGCTCGTGGAGTAAGCCCTCAATCAAGTGAACGCAACAGCAATAGACAGGAGCGAGGGCATGGGAATCGAAATTGAGCGGAAGTACTTAGTTGAGGGGGAGCCGTGGCGCGCCTGGGGCGAGGGGGTGCCCTATCAGCAGGGCTACCTCTCGCGCGGCGCCCACAGCACCACGCGGGTGCGGCTCGCCGGCGCCGTGGGGCAGCTCACCGTCAAGGGCAAGACCGAGGGCATCAGCCGCCTCGAGTTCGAGTACGAGATCCCCGCCGCGGACGCCGAGGAGCTCATCGCGCTGTGCGAGGGGGGCGTGATTCTCAAGCGCCGCTGGCGCGTCCCGCACGGCGACCACGTGTGGGAGGTGGACGTCTTTGAGGGCGACAACGCCGGCCTGGTGGTGGCGGAGATCGAGCTTCAGAGCCCCGACGAGTCCTTCGCGCGCCCCGCCTGGCTCGGCGAGGAGGTGAGCCACGACCCCCGCTACTCCAACGGCGCCCTCTCGCGACACCCGTGGCGGGCGTGGGGCGCGCGCGAGGGCTGAGGCGCCTCTGCGCGCGTGAGGCGCATCTGCGCGCGCACCCCCTTGCGTTCACACCCCGTTCCGCGTACTCCTAAACCCCACGCCGCCCCCCTCTCGGCGGCGCGCGCCGAGGTGCCACCATGCCGCAGCTCACGTCCCGCGACGGACTCACCCTCCACTACGACGTCACCCCCGCCCCCGCCCCCGTCGCCGTTGCGGTGGTGCTCCACGGGTTTGGCGAGCACAGCGGGCGCTACGCGGCGCTCTGCGCCGAGCTCAGCGCTTGGGGCGTGACCTCCTACCGCCTCGACTACCGCGGCCACGGGCGCGCCGAGGGGCAGCGCGGGCACGCGCTGCGCTTTGAGGACTTCGTGGACGACCTCGACGCCGTGGCGGCGGTGGCGGCGCGCGAGCGCCCCGACCTGCCTCACCTGCTGCTGGCGCACTCCCACGGCGGCCTGATCGCGCTGCACGCCCTCACGCGCCCCCCCGAGGACTCCCCGTGCCGCTGGGCCGCCGCCGTCCTCAGCTCCCCCTTCTTTGGCATCGCGCTCCCCGTGCCGCTCTGGAAGCGCGCCCTCGGGCGCGGCCTCAGCCGCCTCATTCCCACGCTCAAGCTCCCCACCAAGATCAGCCCCGAGCTCGTGAGCCACGACCCCGACGTGGTGGCCGCCTACAAGACCGACCCGCTCATGAGCTACGTGGCGTCGGCGCGCTGGTTCACCGAGGTGCTCGCCGCCCACGCCCGCGCCCCGCGGCTGGCGCCCAGCGTCACGCTGCCGCTGCTCGTGCAGGCGGCGGGGGACGACCGCCTCGTGTCCCTCGACGCCACCCGCGCCGTCTTTGGCGCCGTGGGGAGCGCCCAGAAGCGCCTAATGGTGTATGACGGCCTCTACCACGAGCTGTGGTTCGAGCGCGCGCGTGACCGCGAGGGGGTCCTGCGGGACCTGCGCGCCTTCCTCGCCCCCTGGCTGTCGCCGCCCACCGCATGAGCGCGCTCACGCCCCCCGCCCCGCGGGCGCGCCCCGCTCTGAGCGCGCCCACCCCCTCGGGTGGCCCGAGCGCCTTGGGTGGCTCGAGCGGCTCCGCTTCTTTCTTGTCGCCCGAGCTCGGCGTGAATCTAGCGCCTGGGCGGCTCCTCGGGGGGCGCTATCGCGTGGAGGGGCTCATCGGGCAGGGGGGGATGGGCAAGGTGTACCGCGCCGTGGACGTGCGCCTCGAGCGGGTGGTGGTGGTGAAGGTGGCGCACGGCACCTCAGAGCAGAGCGGGGACGAGGCGGCGCGCTTTCGGCGCGAGGCGCTCAAGATGGCGGCGCTCAAGCACCCCAACGTGGTGGCGATCTACGACTACAACGAGGCGGACGGGGTGGAGTACCTGGTGATGGAGTGGGTGAGCGGGCACATGATCAAGGAGGAGCTGCGCGCGCGCGCCTCGATGGCGCCGGAGCGCTTCGCCGACCTCCTCGCGCAGCTGCTCGCCGGCCTCGACGCCGCCCACGCGCGCGGCGTCATCCACCGCGACATCAAGCCCTCCAACCTGATGTGGGACGCCGAGGCGCGCCTCCTCAAGATTCTCGACTTTGGGCTCGCGCGCGGGGTGGAGGGCGACACGCTGACGAGCACAGGGCAGGCCCACGGCTCTGTGCAGTACATGGCGCCCGAGCAGATCCGCGGCGACGCGCAGGACCCGCGCACGGACATCTACGCGGTGGGGGTGCTGGCGTTCTTGCTGCTGACGGGGGAGCTGCCCTTCTCGGGGGAGAACACGGTGGAGCTGATGTTCCAGAAGCTGCAGCGCGCGGCGCCGCCCCTCCTCAGCCGCCTGCCGGCGGGGGTGGACTGGGTGCCCCCGGCGCTGGCGGAGGTGGTGGACGCCTGCCTGTGTGTGGACCCCGCCGGGCGCCCGCGCGACGCGGCGGAGTGCGCCGCGCGCCTCGCGCCCTCGCTGGCGCTCCTGCGCGGCGCCAGCGCCCTCACGCGCCTGCCCACCCCGCGCGCTCGCCTCGCCCCCTCCGAGGCGCGCGAGGCGGGGGCGGGCGCGCGCGGCGTCCCCGTGGCGGCGGTGGCGGCGCTCACCGCCCTGCTCGGACTCGCGGCGGGGGGGGGCGTCGTCTGGGCGCTCGTCCGTCCCGCGCCCGCGCCCGCGCCCGCCTCGGTGAGCCTGCAGCCCGCCCCGCTCGCGCCCGCCGCCACGCCCCCGCCCCCGCCCCCCTCCCCCCTCGCCCCGGGCGCCCCCTCCCCCGCGCCGTGGTCCCCGATTCCCTCGATGCCCCCGCGCGTGGAGTCCCTCGGCCCCCCCAGAGGGGCGAGCGCCCCGCCGCTCGCCCCGACCTCCGCGGGGCGCGCCACGGGGCTCGCGCAGGGCAGCGCCGGGCTAGGCGGCGCTGGGGAGGGCACCGCCGGGCTAGGCGGCGCCGGGGAGGGCACCGCCGGGCTAGGCGGCGCCGGGGAGGGCAGCGCCGGGCAGGGCAGCGCCAGGCTGGGCGAGCCCGAGCGGGTCCCCCCCGAGCAGCTCCGCCCCGAGCGCGACGCCTCGCGACGCACGCCGCCTCAGCCCAAGCCGCGGTCCAAGCCGCCGCAGCGCAAGATGTCGCCCAAGACGTCGCCCAAGACGCCCCTCAGGTCGCCGCTCAAGTCGCCTAAGCGCCCTCCCCTCAAGGAGGCGGCGCCGCAGGTGCCCTTCATCGAGGACTGAGGCGCGCGCCTGTCCCCCGCCTCGCCCCCCGCCTCACATCCTCCAGTGGTCACCGCCCCTTATGCCGCCCTCACCTCCCCGCCCTGCTCGCCCCCTCTCCCGCGCCGCCTCGCGAGCCCTCCCCAGCGCCCGCGCCCGCGCCCTCTGCGCCCTCGCCCTCTGCGCCCTCGCCCTCTGCGCCCTCGCCCTCTGCGCCTGCACGCCCTTCAAGGACTACGTCGAGTGCCAAGACGACGACGGCTGCCTCGGCCTCTACATGTGCGGCGCGACTCAGATCTGTGAGCCTGTGACGCGGGCGCAGAGCCTGCCGAGCGGGGCGCGGCTGCTGTCGGGGGACCTTGAGGGGCACGCGGCGCAGCCGGCGCCGGTCCTCGGGCTGCTGCTCCCGGGCGCGGGGGACACGCGCGCGCACCTCAGCGACGGGGCGCGCCGAGGCGCGGGGTACGCCGTCGACCTCGCCAAGGAGGCGGGCTTGCGCGCCCCCATCCTCCTCGAGATGTCGCTCTCGGGGGAGCCGGAGGCGGCGGGGCGCGCCTGGCGGCAGCTCCGCCGCCTCGGCGCCGTGGGGGTCTTGGCGGCGGGGCTGCGCCCGGCGGAGCTAGCGGCTATCCGCGAGGAGAGCGACGCGGGCGCCCCCGCGCTCATCGCGCTGACGCAGGAGGTGGACCTCGCGCCCACCTCGGAGGAGCGCCCCCACCCCACCCTGCTCACGCTCGCCCCGCCCGCGACGCAGCTGCGGCGCCTGCCGCGCCTGCTGCTCGGCGACCTCGGCGTGGCGCCGGAGCGCGCGCTGCTCGTGTATGACGCGCGCGACGAGGCGCAGCGGCAGGCGGCGGCGGAGGTCACCGACGTGGAGGCGGTGCCCCTCTCGCGCGGCACCACCGAGGAGCTGCGCGCCGCCCTCGCCGCCCTGCGGCGCGCGCGGTCTGTGGAGGCGCTCCTCTGGCTCAAGAACTCGCCCGAGCGCGACCTCGTGGACGCCGTGGACGCCCTCAAGGCCGCCGACCTCATCGCCGCCGAGCCCCTTGAGGTGATCACGCCGCAGCGCCCGCTCGGGCAGTCGGCCTTCCTCTACCAAGACCAGGGCGGGGGCGAGAGCGTGCTGTCGCTGTCGGGGGTCAACCCCTTCGCCAGCTCCGCGGCGGTGCGCGTGTGGTCGGTGGGCGCCCTAGAGCTCAGCGCCCTGCCCACCTTCGAGGGGCCGCGCCTCAACACGCTCAGCTGGGCGCGCGTGGACCGCGTGGCGGAGCCGAGTCGCGGCGCGCTCAAGGCGCTCTTCCTCAGCCACTGGGACGCGCAGCTCGACGCCGCCGCCACACCCCTCCTCGCGCGCGCCGCCGACGCCCTCACCGCCGCCCTCCTCGCCGCCGAGCGCCACGCCGACGACACGGCGGCGTTCCGCGGCGCCCTCAGCGCCCTGTGGTCGGCCGAGGGGGAGGGCGAGTTGGTGGGGCCGTCGCTGGTGAGTCTCTCGGAGGCGCGCGTGACGCTCGAGGCGAGCGGCGTGGGCGCGCTGCGCTTCTCGGGGGTGGGCGGGCCGCTCACGCAGCGGGGGGGCGCGCTCCTCTCCTACCCCTACCCCCACGTCACCTGCCGCCTCTTTAGCGAGGAGGCGCCGCAGCTCCTCGTGAGCGACTTCCTCACCTCGCGCGGCGCCGACTACGCGCTCGGCGCCGACCTCAAGGCGCGCTGCGGGCGATGAGCTCGGTGGCGGCGCGCGCCAGCGTCACCAGCTCGCGCATCGCCTCGTCGTCCTCGATCACCGCGCCGCTCGCCAGCGCCGCCACCGCCTCGAGTCCCTCGCGCGCGTCGCCCTCGGCGAAGGGGCTGAGGCGCAGAATCTCGGCGAACTCGGCGGCGGCGGCGGCGAAGCGGAGGCGGGGGCTGGCGTCCTCGAGGCGCGCGTGGGCGGCGTCGGCGGGCAGCTCAAAGCGCTGCTCGGTGGCGGCGGCGGTGAAGCCGTCGGCGGCGGCGGGGTCGGGGGTCTTGCTGCGCACGCGGAGGACGGCGAGCGGGCCGCGCGCGTCGGTGAAGGCGGCGTCGAGCTCGGGCAGCGCGAGGGCGTCGGCGGCGGGCCCCTCCCCCTCGCCGTAGAGGCTCAGCTCCACGAGGGCGGTGACGGTGTGCCCAGCGCCGATCTCGCCGGCGTCCACGCGGTCGTCGCGGAAGTCGTCGTCGGCGATGGCGCGGTTCTCGTAGCCGAGGAGGCGGTGGGCGCGCACGGCGAAGGGGTTGACCTCGAGCTGCAGCTTAACGTCCTTGGCGATGGTGAAGAGGGTGCTGGTGAGGTTGTAGACGAGGGCGCGGCGCGCCTCCTCGATGCTGTCGATGAAGGCGTAGTTGCCGTTGCCGCGGTCGGCGATCTGCTCCATCTGGCCGTCGTTGAAGTCGCGCATGCCGAACCCGAGCACGGAGACGGTCACGCCCTCCTCGCGCCGCTCCTCGATGAGGCGGTAGAGCTCCTCGCCGGTGACGCCTAGGTTAAAATCGCCGTCGGTGCACAGGACCACGCGGTTGATGCCGCCGGTGATAAACGCCTCCTGCGCGAGGTCATAGGCGGTGCGGATGCCCGCGGCGCCGTTGGTGCCGCCGCTGGCGTCGAGGGCGTTGATGGCGTTGAGGATTCGGTCGCGCGCCGTGACCTCGGTGGGGCGCAGCACCACGCGGTCGGCGCCGGCGTAGGTGACGATGGAGAGCGTGTCGGTGGGCTTGAGGTTGTCGAGCAGGAGGCCCATCGAGCGCTTCACGAGTCCGAGCTTGTCGTCGGCCTGCATGGAGCCTGACACGTCGAGCAGGAAGACGAGGTTGGCGGCGGGGCGGCGGTCGAGGGGGACCTCAAAGCCCTTGACGCCCACGCGCAGGAGGCGCTTGCCCTCCCCAAACGGCGAGGGCGCCGCCTCGAGCTCCACGCCAAAGGGCCCGGCGGCCTGCTCGGCGGGGGGGGCCTGGCGGTAGTCGAAGTAGTTGACGAACTCCTCCACGCGCACGCTCTGGGGCGGGGGCAGCGCGCCGCTCTGGATGTAGCGGCGCGCGATGGAGTAGGAGGCGGTGTCGACGTCCACGGCGAAGGTGATGAGGTTGTCGTCCCCCGCCTCCACCTCGGGGTTGACTGCCACCTCCTGCGCGGCGGGGTCCTCCCCCTCGGGGTCGTCGAGGGGGACCGCGTCCGGGGCGTCAACGCCGCCGCCCGCGCCCCCGCTCAGCTCGCTGTAGGACGGGGCGCGGGCGTCGCTCGCCTGCCCAGCCCCCGTGGGGGCGCTGAGCGCGGCGTCGCTCGCGTCCTGAGCGCCGCACCCCGCGCCGCCCACGGCGAGGGCGAGGGCGACGAGGGTCAAGAGCGGCGCGGTGGCGGCGCGGGGGGGGCGGGGGGGGCGGGGGGCGGTGAGGGCGTGTCGCATGATGTGGGGGGCTCCTGTGGGGCGCTCGACCGCGAGGTCGAGGGGGGTGTGTTCTGTGGGGTTTCGTGAGCCTTGAGCGCTCGGGGAGATTCGTTGTAGCATCGGGGTTAGCATGGGGTGTGCCAAGCGCCCCGCGCGCCCCGCGCGCCGCGCTTGTCCATCTTAAGCGCAGCCCTGTTCACAGACGGCGCGCCCGCCCCGCCGCTCGCGTTAACGCCCGTTCTCGCCCGTTCTCGCCCGCTCACCCCCGCCGAGGAGCGCCCATGTCCACGCCCGCCCCCCCCCTCGCCCCCCCCCCCCCCCCCCCCGC
>VGTA01000026.1 GCA_016874875.1 Deltaproteobacteria bacterium
GGGGGGGGGGGGGGGGGGGGGGGGCGCTCTTGGGGACTCCCCTCGTCTTGTGGGGCGCGGGGCGCCTCGCGTCGCCCCGCGCCGCCTTGAGCGTCGCCCTCTGGGCGCTCTGGGCGCTCTGCCTCGCCGCTGAGGAGACCCTCATCGCCGTTCGCCCGAACACCGCGCTCCTGCACGCCGCCCTCTACGTGGGCTCCGCCGCCGTCACCTGGCTCGCCCTCGCCCTCGCCGCCCGCCGCGCCCCCCTCGCGCGCCTCGCCCTCGCCGCCCTCGCCCTCGCCCTCGCCGCCGTGGACCGCTACGCGCTCGCCGGGCTCTATGAGGGCGTGCACGCCTGGCTCTTTGGGCTCGCGCTCGCCTCCCTCGCCGTCGCCGCGTCGGCGGGGGGGGGGAGGGGCGCGGGGGGGAGGGGCGCGGCGGCGGCGGCGGCGGCGGCGGTGGCGGTGGTGGCGGTGGCGGTGGCGGGCGCGGCGCGGCAGGGGGCGCACAGGCCCACGCGCGCCGCCCTCCAGCGCTCGCAGGTGGGCGGGCGCGCGCTCGCCCTCGCCCTCAGCGCGCGCGAGCGGCTGGGGGGGGGCGGCGCGGCGCGCGCGGGGCGCGACCCGCGCGCCCGGCACCCCGCCCTCGAGTTCGAGCGGCGCCACGGCGCCCCCGTCCCCGCCTCGCTCCGCCGCCCGCACGTCGTCCTCATCACCATCGACGCCCTGCGCGCGCAGGCGCTCTACCCCAAGCCCTCCTACATGCCCGCCCTCAGCGCCCTCGCCGACGAGGGCGCCCTCTTCACCCACGCCTACGCCGCGGGCTCCCGCACCGCCATCGGCATGACCAGCGTCCACTTTGGCCTCTACAGCCGCGAGGTGGAGTGGGAGAAGTGGCTCTACCGCTCCGGCAAGGTGCTCTCGCCGCGCTCTCGGCAGGGGCGCGCGCTCCTCCGCCAAGGCGGGCGGCTCGTCTACACCACCATCCCCCGCTCCCCCCCCCACGGCCGCCTCGCAGAGCGCCTGCGCGACGCCGGGTACCGCGGCGCCGCCGCCCCCTACGTCGGCTACAACGACTTTTTTCGGCGCGGCGTGGGGTTCGAGCGCGGCTTTGAGGTGTTCCGCGACCTCAGCGAGGTGCGCTGGCCCAAGGAGAGCGCGCCCAAGGTGACGGAGGCGGCGCTCGGCGCCCTCGACGAGCTGCTCGGCGGAGCGCCCGCCGCCCGCGCCCGCCCGCTCTTCTTGTGGGCGCACTACTACGACCCCCACGAGAGCCGCGGCGACCCCAAGCGCTACCGCGCCCTCGCCGGGGTCACCGACGCCGCGCTCGCCGACCTCCTCGCCGGTCTCAAGGCGCGGGGCGTCCTCGACGAGGCGCTGGTGCTGGTCACCTCCGACCACGGCGAGGCGATGCGCGAGCACGGCGTCACGGGGCACGCCACGAGCCTCTTTGAGGAGCAGGTGCGCGTCCCCCTCGTGCTCTGGCTCGGCGAGGGCCTCCGCGCCGCCGCCCGCGCCGAGGGCCTGCGCCTCTCGCCCCGCGTGGTGCGCCACCCCGTGAGCCACGTGGACGTCGCCCCCACCCTGGCGGCGGCGGCGGGGGCGCGCGCCGAGGGCCTCAGCGGGCTCAACCTCCTGCCCACCCTCCTCACCGGCGCCCCCGCCCCCCGCCGCGCCATCCTCGCCGAGCTGCACAGGTATGTGGGCTCCGGCGGCGCCCTCAGCAGCGACCTCACCGCCGCCTGGCTGGACGGCTGGAAGCTCGTTGTGGACCACAGGCGCGGCGAGGAGAGCCTGTTTCACCTGCGCCAGGACCGGCAGGAGCGGCGGAATCTGGCGGAGGAGGCGGAGGAGGAGGAGGAGCAGGAGCAGGAGCAGGAGCAGAAGGCGGCGGAGGGCGCGGGGGGCGCGGAGGGCGCGGCGAGGCGGGAGGCGGGCGCGCGCCTGCGGGAGCTGCGCGCGCTCGTGGAGGCATTTCGGGCGCGGGGCGCGCCCCTCCCTTGAACTGCCCCCCCCCGCCCCTTACACTCGCCGGCGCCCCTTAGAGTCGAGGTCCCGCGAGGGCGGCGGGGGTGGAAGTCGAGAGGAACACGATGAATCTGCCACGCCGCCCCTGCGCGCCCCTGCGCGCCCCCGCCCGCTCGCCCGCCCGCCCGCTCCACAGCCCGCTCCACAGCCCGCTCCACAGCCCGCTCTCGGGCCACCTCGCCCGCCTGCTCGCCGCGCTCGCCTGCGCGCTCGGGGTCGCGGGCGTTGGCGCTCCGCGCGCGGGGCGCGCGGAGGTGGCGGGGACGCGCCCCGCCCTCTACAGGCAGCATCAGGTCTTTGGGGGGGCCGCGGTCACGGGCAACACGCTCATGCGCGCCTCCCTCGCCAACCCGCTCGTCAACAGCCAGCTCCTTGAGAGCGCCCCCGGCGACGTCAGCGGCGTGCCCTTTGACGCGGAGCTCGTGGGCGCCTACCTCTTTTGGGGGGGCAGCACGCTCAACGCCCCCGACGCCAACGCCGACCTCACGCTCCCCGACGGCACCCTCCTCAACGACGTGGCGGCGGAGCGGTGCCTCACCCTCAGCGGATTTGGGGGCTTTTACGCCTGCCGCGCCGACGTCACCGCCGCCGTGGCGGCGCGCCCGGGCGCGCGGAGCTACAACGGGCGCTACGCGGTGGGCGACGTGCGCGCCCTCCCCGGCGCCATCAACGCCAGTGGGCAGTGCCAAGACCAGTTCTGCCAGGCCAAGTACGCCGCCTGGAGCCTGGTGCTCGTCTACAGCGCCCCCTCCGCCACCACCCTGCGCGACGTCACCCTCTATGACGGCTTCTTGCAGCTCGACGAGGACGAGCGCGCCCCCGGCGTGGAGTCATTTAGCATCAGCGGCTTTGACTTCCCCGCCAACGGCGCCGCCCGCCTCACCTATTTCGCCACCGAGGGCGACGCCCTGCTCGGCGTGCCGCCGCAGGACAGCGACCCGCAGCAGCAGCTGCGCTGCGACACCTGCTTTGACTTCTTTGAGGTCAACGGCACCAAGCTCAGCGACGCCAACAACCCCCCCAACAACCTCTTCAACAGCTCCTCCGTCATCGGCTACACGCTCGGCGTCGACATCGACAGCTTTGACATCTCGTCGCTCCTCCGCCCCGGGGACTCGCAGATCAACCTGCGCGTGGGCTCCGGCGACGGGCGCGTGAACCCCAACGCCCCCGACCCGGGGGGCGGCGGTGAGCTGTTCTTGCTGAGCTACATCCTGCTGAGCGTGGAGCGCAACGCCCCCAACTTCAACCGCGTCGGTACCTCCTTTAGCGTGATCCCCGACGAGGCGGCGCCCCTCGAGCGCGTGGCCTTTACGCTGCGCCTCGACAACGAGGGCACCCTCTCCGCACAGGGCGTGCGCGTGACGTCGTCCCTGCCGCGCGGCCTCAGCTACTTCCCCGGGAGCCTGCGCGTGGACGGGGCTGACCCGGTGCCCGGCGAGGAGGCCACCAACCCGCTGGCCGCCGGGCTGAATCTGGGCGTGGTGCCCTTCCAGGGCGACTCCGACCGCGTGCTCACGTTCCGCGCCAGCATCGACCAGGGCACGCCGCCCGGGACCCGCCTGGTGACGCCGGCGCAGGTCTCGGCGCAGAACGTCCCGGAGCCCACGGACCTCGAGGCGGTGGTCACCGTCCTCGGCGCGGTCCCCCTCGGCGCCCCCACCAAGACGGTGGTGGACGGCGACGGCGACGGGGCGTTCGCCCCCGGGGATGTGGTGCAGTACCGCATCCAGATCCCCAACCCCAACCCGCGCCCCGCCACGGGCGTGCGCCTCGTGGACCAGCTCCCCCCCTACCTCGACGTGCTGCAGGTGTCGGCGGGGGGCGGGCGCGATCTCAGCGACCTCTCGCGCAACCTCGTGACCGTCGAGGAGCTCAACATCCCCGAGTCGTCCACGCTGACGGTGACCATCGTGGCGCAGCTCCACGACGCCGCGCGGCTCGCCGCCGACGGGGTGCCCGCGGGCGAGCTCGACGGCTGGCTCGTGGAGAATCAGGCCGAGGTCACCCTCGGCGCCGACCGCCGCCTCACCGATGACCCCTCCACCGCCGCCCCCAGCGACGCCACCGCCTTTGTGATCTCGGCGGAGGTGGACATCACGGGCTCAGGGTCGCGCAAGGAGGTGGTGGACCTCAACGGCGGCCTCCTCGAGCCCGGCGACGCCCTCCGCTACACCCTCCGCGTCCGCAACACGGGCGCCGCCGACGGGCGGGTGCGGATCGATGACCCCCTCCCCCCCTCCCTCGGCGCCTGCGCCGTGCGCCCGGGCAGCGAGGCGCTCCGCTGTGAGCAGGGGGCGGGGGGAGCGCTGCGGGTGGTGGGGGAGGTGGCGGTGGAGGCGGATGACTTTGTGCGCCTCTCGTTTGACGCGGTGGTGCTCGACTCGGTCACCGATGGGCAGGTGATTCAGAACGTGGCCACCGCCTCGGTGGTGGAGGACCCCGCGCAGGTGGTGACGCTCCGCAGCCCGCAGCTGCGCGTGTCGGCGGCGCCGCGCTTGAGCGTCACCAAGCGCGCCGCGTCGGGGGCGCAGGCGCGCGCGGGCAGCGAGCTCACCTACGAGCTCGTGGTCACCAACGACGGCAACCGCCCCGCCCGCGACCTCACCCTCGTGGACCCCGTGCTCATCCCCACGACGGCGGTGGTGGCGGGGCAGGGCGGCGTCTTTGATGAGGGCGCGCGGGTGGTCACCTGGCGCCTCGGCGACCTGCCGCCCGGCGAGTCGCGCGCCCTCACCCTCCGCGCCACCCTCGCGCCGGAGGCCGCGCCGGGGGCGCGCCTGAGCAACCAAGCGAGCCTCTCGGGGGGCGACCTCGTGCGCGCCCTCCTCAGCGACGACCCCGCCACGCCGGCGGCGGCGGACCCGACGGTGGTGTTCGTGACGGGGGCAGGGGCGCTCCTGTCGGTCACCAAGGAGCCCTCCACCCGCGCGCCCCTCCCCGGCGGCGCCCTCACCTACACGCTGGTGGCGCGCAACGTGGGCGACGCCCCCGCCCTCAACCTCACGCTCACCGATTCGCTGCCGTCGTCCTCGTTCGCCGCCGTCCGCGCGCCTCAGGGACGCGTGATGGGGGAGCGGGTCACCTTTAGCGCCGCCTCCGCCCCCGCCCTCGCGCGCCTCGAGCCCGGCGCGGAGGTGCGCCTGGCGCTCGACGTCACCCTCGCCGCCCTCCCGGCGGGGACGAGCGTGAGCAACCAGGCGGCGCTCACGGCGGTGGGCCTCGCCGGCGAGCCGCTGTCGGCGCGCAGCGACGACCCCGGCACCCCCGCCCTCGCCGACCCCACCGTGGTGGTGGTGAGCGCGCCGCCCCGCGCGCTGCTCACCAAGCTCGTGGAGGACCTCAACGGCGGGGCGGTGGAGCCGGGGGACGTGCTCCGCTACACCCTCACCGCCCGCCTCGCCGACCCGGCGGGCGCGCCGCTGGCGGGGGCCACGCTCTCCGACCCCGCCCCCGCCGACCTCGTCAACCTCAGCCCCCTCGACGGGGGCGCGGCGCGCGGGCAGACGATTCGCTGGGCCCTCCCCACCCTCGACGCCGCCACCCCGGCGGCCTCGGTGCGCTTTGAGGCGCAGGTGGCGCCGGGCGTCCTCAACGGCGCGCCCATCGCCAACCAGGCCACCCTCGCCGCCCCCGCCCTCGCCGCCCCCGCCCTCAGCGACGACCCGCGCACCCCCGCGCCCCTCGACCCCACGGTGGTGACGGCGCAGAGTCTGCCGCGCCTCGCCGTCACCAAGACCGTCCGCCCCGCCGCCGCCGCCCCGGGTGAGCAGGTGGAGTGGACGATCGAGCTGGTCAACGAGGGCGCGGGGGTGGCGGCGGCGGTGGAGGTGCGCGACCCGCTCTCGGAGTGGCTCGCGGCGCCGAGCGCGGCGGGCGGGCGCGTGGAGGGGGGGGAGGCGCTGTGGTCCCTCGGCGACCTGCCCCCGCGCGAGCGCCGCCGCCTCACCCTGCGCGCCACCCTCGCCCCCGCCACGCCGGCGGGGCAGCTCGTGGCCAACCAGGCGTCGGCGTCGGCGCGCCCGCAGGGGGCGGGGGAGCCCCTCGCCGCCCTCAGCGACGACCCGCGCACCCCCGCGCCCCTCGACCCCACCCGCCTCGAGGTGCTCGCCGGCCCCGACCTCGCGCTCACCAAGGCGGTGGACGGCGCCGGGGCGGGGGGCGCCACCGTGGCGCCGGGGGGCGAGCTGCGCTACACCCTCACCCTCACCAACCCCCGCGCCGCCGAGGCGCGCGGCGTCACCCTCCTCGACATCCTCCCCGACTCGCTGACGGAGGTGCTCGACGCCGATGGCGGCGAGGTGCGCGGGCGCGAGGTGCGCTGGGCGATTCCGGCGCTCGCCCCCGGCGAGTCTCGCAGCTTCCGCCTCGCGGCGCGCGCGGCGGAGGGCCTCGCCCTCGGCGACGTGGTGCTCAACCAGGCCACCGCCGCCGCCGAGGGCCTCGCCCCCGCCCTGAGCGACGACCCCGCCACCGCCGCCCCCGGCGACCCCACGGCGGCGCGGGTGGTGGGGGACGCGCGCCTCACTCTGCTCAAGGCCGTCCGCCCCCTCTCGGAGCCCCCCTTCCGCCCCGGCGGGCGCGTGGAGTACACCCTCACCCTGCGCAACGACGGCGTGGCGGAGGCGCTCAACGTGGCCCTGCGCGACGCCCTCCCCGCGCGCCTCGAGGGGGTCACGGCCTCCGAGGGCGAGGTGGCGGGGGGGGCGTGGGCGCTCTCGCTGCCGCGCCTCGCGCCCGGGGAGTCGCGCGAGGTGCGCCTCGCGGGCACGCTGAGCGCGACGGCGGCGGCGGGGGAGGTGGTGGAGAATCGGGCGCAGGTGCTCTACGACGGCGTGAGCGCCCCCTTCGAGAGCGACGACCCCGCCACGCCCGCGGTGGACGCCACCCTCTTCACCGTCCTCGGCGGCCCCGCGCTGCGCCTCACCAAGCAGGCGCGCAGCCTCGACCCCAGCGGCGCCTACCCGCCGGGGGCGGGCGTCTCCTACACGCTCACGCTCACCAACGACGGCCCCGGGGTGAGCGACCCGCTCACCGTGGTGGACGACCTCTCCCCCCGCCTCACGAGTCCGGCGGCGGGGGTGGGGGCGGGGGTGGCGGGGGTGGCGGCGAGCGTGCAGGGGCGGCGCGCGCAGTGGCTGGTGCCGCCGCTGCAGGCGGGGGAGCGCGCGACGCTCACGCTCGCCGCCACGCTCGACCCGTCCGCCGCCGTCGATGAGCAGGTGCTCAACCAAGCGTCGGCGGCGGTGGAGGGCGGGGCGCTCCTGAGCGATGACCCCCTCACCCCCGCCCCCCTCGACCCCACGGCGCTCACGGTGGCGGGGGGCGCCGCCCTCGCCCTCGCCAAGGCGGTGAGCGCGCCCGGGGGCGCCTTCACCCCCGGCGCCGCCGTCACCTACACCCTCACGCTCACGAACACGGGCGCGCAGGGCGCGCGCGGCGCGCAGGTGCTCGACCCGCTCCCCCCCGGCCTCACCCTCCTCGACGCGCGCCCCGCCGCCGCCCTGGACCCCGCCACCGGCGCGCTCCGCTGGGATATCGGGGCGGTGGCGGCGGGGGCGCGCGTGACGCTCACGGTCACCGCCACCCTCGGCGCAGACCTGCCCGCGGGCGCCGTGGTCGCCAACCAGGCCACCGCCTCCGCCGAGGGCGCCCCCCCCGCCCTCAGCGACGACCCCGCCACCCCCGCCCCCGGCGACCCCACCCGCCTCACGGTGACCGCCGCCGCGCCGCTGGCGCTCACCAAGACCCTCCGCGACGTCAACGGCCCGCCCCTGCGCCCCGGCGACGCCGTGGAGTTCACGCTCACCGTCTCCAACCCCGGCGTCGCGCCCCTCGACGGCGTGGAGCTCGTGGACCCACTCTCGCCTCTGCTCACGAGCGCCGAGGCGGTGGGCGGGAGCGTGGGCGGCGGGGTGGCCACCTGGCGCATCCTGCGCCTTGAGCCGGGGCAGCCGCGCTCGTTCGTGCTGCGCGCCGCTGTGCGCGCCTCGGCGGGGGCGGGGGCGCTCGTGACCAACCAGTTCGCCGCGCGCGTGGCGGGCGGCGAGTTCGTGCTCAGCGAGGAGGTCTCCGCCGAGGTGAGCGCGCCGCGCCTCACCCTCACCAAGGCCGCGCGCCCCCTCAGCGGCGACTCCTTCACCCCGGGCGGCCTCGTGGAGTACGCTCTCACGCTCACCAACGACAGCGCCGAGCCGCTGGAGGGGCTCACCGTCTTTGACCCCCTCCCGCCCCTCCTCCTCGACCCCCTCCCCGGGCAGGGCGGCGCGCTGGCGGGCGGCGTGGCGTCGTGGGGCGCCGCCGGCACCCCCGCCCTCGCGCGCCTCGAGCCCGGGGCGAGCGTGGCGCTCACGCTCACGGCGCAGATCGACCCGCAGGCGCCCCTCGGCGCCCTAGTGTCGAACCAGGCGACGGCGCGCGACGGCGCGGGGGGGCTGTCGGCGCTCAGCGACGACCCCGCCACCCCCGCCCCAGAGGACGCCACGTCCTTTAGGACGGCGGCGGGCGCCGCCCTGCGCTTCACCAAGACCGTGCTCGTGCCCGCCTCGCGCGAGGGCCTAGAGCCGGGGGGCGAGCTCACCTACGAGCTGCTCATCGAGAACGTGGGCTCTGCGCCAAGCGGGGCGCTGCGCCTCAGCGACGCCCTCGACCCCGCCCTGCAGCCGCGCGAGCTGCTCGTCGATGGGGTGTCGGGGGACCTCGCGCAGCTGCTCGGGCGCGGCGTGCCCCTGCCCAGCCTCGCCCCGGGGGCGCGGGCGCGCGCCACGCTCACCACGCGCCTCCTCGACGCCCCCGTGGGCGCGGAGGTGATCAACCAGGCGCTCCTCGCGCTCACCGACGGGGGCGAGGCGCTGTTGTCGGACGACCCCCTCACCCCCGCGCTCGGCGACCCCACGGTGGTGGTGGTGGACGGGCGCGCGGCCCTCTCGGCGCAGAAGCGCGTGGAGCCCGCCAGCGCCCTCGTGGGCGACGTGCTCACCTGGACGGTGACGGTCACCAACTCCGGCGCCGCCCCCGCCCTCGGCTTGCGGCTGCTCGACGCGCTCCCGCCGGAGGTGGAGCCGCTGTGGGACAGCTTTAGCCTCGATGGACTCCTGCTCGCGGAGGGTGACCTTGAGCGGGTGGCGGCGCCAGCGCCGAGCACGGCGGCGTTCGCGCTGCCCATCGGCGTGGTGGCGCCGGGCGCCACGCGCGCGCTCACGTTCCAGACGCGCGCGGCGCGCGCCGGGCGCGCGCTCAACCAGGCGCGCCTCGACTGGGAGGGCGGCGCGGTGCTGAGCGACGCCGACGGCGACCCCGCCAACGGCCTCACCCCCACCCCCGCCGCCATCACCGCGCCGCCCGTCAAGGCGTTCTTGCTCACGCTCACGGCGGAGGACCCCAGCGGGCCGCCCGCCCAGATCGGCGAGGAGCTCACGCTGCGCTACATCGCCGAGAGCGCCGGCACCGCCCCCCTCGACGCCCTCACGCTGCGCGCGCCCCTGCCCCGCGGCCTGCGTTTCGTGAGCGCGGCCGTGGAGGGCGACGCGGGGGGCGTGGGCGCCGCGCCCACCTTCACGCCCACGACGCCCCCCGCCCCCGGGCAGCCCCCCGCCCCCCTCGCCGGCGAGGCGCGCCTAGAGGGGTTCTCGTTGAATCCCGGCCAGCGCCTCGCGCTGGTGGTGCGCGCGCAGGTGGACCCCGCCCTCGACCAGCCCCGCGAGCTGTGCGCGGAGGGGACGCTCACGGACGAGGAGCACCGCCCGGGGGTGGACCCGGGGGAGGGCGTGTCGCGGAGCCAGCGCGCCTGCGTCCAGGGGGCGGTGGTCTTTGGGCGCGTGGTGGGGCAGGCCTTTGAGGACCTCAGCGGCGACGGCGCGTGGACGCCCGACGCGGACCTGCCGTTTGAGGGCATGATCGTGTCGGCGTGGCGGCGCGGGGCGGGGGAGGGGGAGCCGCTCGCCACCGATTTCACCGACGCCCGCGGCGCCTACCAGCTCGCCAACCTCCGCCCCGGCGACTACGAGGTGCGCCTCAAGAGCGCGCAGGGGACGCTCATGCGCCCCGTGTCTTTTGCGCGGGTGGTGGCGCTTGAGGACGTCACCCTCGCGCTCACGGTGGAGCCCTCGGGGCGCGTCTACCAGAGCGCCGACGGCGCGCTCGTGGACGGCGCGGAGGTGTTCGTGTACCGCGACGAGGACGGCGACGACGACCCGCTGGATGACGAGAGTCGGGCGGCGCGGCGCCTGGTGCCCCCCGAGGATCTCGAGTCGCCCACGCAGCAAGGGCAGCGCACGGCGCAGGGGGGGCTCTACCGCCTCGGCGTGCGGCGCCCGGGGCGCTACCTCATCGAGGTGATTCCGCCTGGCGTGCAGCTCGTCGCGCCCTCGTCGCTCGCGCCGCCCACGCCGGGCTTCCTCTCGCCGGAGGACGGCGAGCTCCGCGCCTCGCCTCTCGCGCTCCCGAGCGTGGCGCAGGGCGCCGACCGCCGCTACTTTATGGCGTTCGTGGTGCGCGGCGACGGCGACGCCGCCGAGCCGCTCGTGAACAACCACGTCCCCCTCGACCCCCTGTCGGCGCTGATCGAGCTGAGTAAGCGGAGTCTCAAGGTCGAGCACTCGCTGGGCGAGGTGGTGACCTACGAGGTGGACGTGATCAACCGCAGCCCGCGCGACCTCACCTATGACGCCGCCAGCCGCCTCGGCGGCGTGGTGCTCGAGGACGCGCTGCCCAAGGGGCTCAAGTACGTGCCCGGCTCCGCGCTGTGGCTCGAGGTGCAGGGCGGGCGCGAGGCGCCGCTGTTCTCGTCGGAGCCCGTGGGGGTGCGCTTGCTGCGCTTTGGGCGCGTGGCGCCCGCCGCCGGCGCGGGGGGGGCCACGCTGCTGCAGCGCCCCGTGGACCTCAGGGCGGGCGCGCACCTGCGCCTGCGCTACCAAGCAGCGCTGAGCGCTGACGCTAAGCCCCTGCGCGCCTACGTGAACCGCGCCACCCTCCTCACCGACGGCAACGTGCCCATCAGCGCCACCGCCAAGGCGACGATTCGGGTGGTGGCGGACGCCGATTTCGATCAGGGGCTCGTGCTCGGGCGGGTGTGGTGCGACGCCAACAAGGACGGGCAGCTCAGCGACGGCGAGGGCGGCGCCGCCGGCGTGCGCCTCTATGTGGACAGCGGCAGCTACGCCGTCACCGACGTCACGGGCAAGTACCACTTCACGCGCCTCAACCCAGGGGTGCACGCCGTCAAGGTGGACCCCAACACCCTGCCGCCCGGCGCGGAGGGGACCACCGACCTCACGCGGGTGCTCTTCTTTACGCGGGGCCTGCCCGCGCAGCTCGATTTCGGCGTCACCTGCCCCGCGGAGGAGGCGGCGGGGGCCGAGGTGCGGCTCGGGGAGGCGGGCCTGCGCGCCGCCCTCGCCGCCCTCGGGCGCGAGGTGGTGGTGGTGGAGGGCGACGTGGGCGCCCTGACGGCGCGCGTCAACGAGCTCACGGTGAGCGCGCCCGCCCTCGACGTGCGCCTGCGCGAGGAGGGGCTCAGGGTGCTGGCGCGCGCGGGCGCGGGCGCGGACGACGCCCCCGACCTCGCGCCCCCCCCCCCGGGGGAGGGGCTCGCGCTCTCGTTCACGCCCGCGGGTCTCAGCGCCGCCGCCGGCGAGCCGCTGCGTTGGAGCTTGTGGGTGGGGCAGGTGGGGAGCGAGGAGCGCCCGGTGCTCGAGGGGCGCGGGGCGCCGCCGGGGGTGGTGGAGTGGAGCGGGCGCGACCCGCTCGGCGCGGTGGTGACTCGGCGCGGGCAGCTGCTCACGTACCGCCTCGAGGTGGCGTACGCGGGGCTGATGGTGAGCTCGCCGGCGCGGCGCTTTGGGGTGGGCGTCAGCCTGCCTCCCGCGCCTGAGGTGCTCTTGTCGTTCCAGGCGGCGCCGCTCGGCGGCGGGCGGGGGAGCGCGGAGGAGGGCGCCCTGCCCGCCGACGACGCGGCGCGCCTGAGCGAGGTGGTGTCGCGGCTCAAGGCGGGCTACGAGGGCAGGCTCGTGATCGAGGCGCACGCCGCCGGCGACGCGCGGGCGCTCGAGCGCACGCAGCGCCGCGCCGCCTTGGTGGCCGAGGAGCTCCGCGCGCGGCTCGGGCTCAAGGAGGGCGCCATCGCCGCCGCGGGGCGGGGCGACGACGCGCCGCTGGTGCCCAACGTGACGCTCGCCAACCAGCGCCGCAACCGCCGCGTGGAGGTGCGCCTCGAGCAGGCGGGGCCCGCCCGCGACGCCCTCGCCCGCCTCGCCGACCCCGCGCGCTTCACCCCCGTGGTGCGCGCGGGGCGCGAGGAGCGGCGGCCGGAGGGGGAGCGCTTCGCCCTCGCCGTGCCGCTGCCCCCGTCGGGGCTGCTGTCGGTGTACCTGCGCGCCGCCGACGGGCGCCACGCCACGCTCACGCTGCCGCTGGCGCTGCCCGGGGCGGGGGGCGCGGCGGGGGGCGCGGCGCGCGCCGTGTCGGTGGGCGGCGCCCTGCGCGGCGATGAGGTGGCGCTCTCCGTGGGGGGCGTCGCCGTGGAGGCCGCCCCCTGGCCGCGCCTGGCGCTCGCGGGCGCCGAGGGGCTCGACGCGCGCCTGCGGGTGAGCGGGGCGCGCGACGGCGTGCGCTCGTGGCGCCTAGTGGCGCGCGACGCGAGCGGCGCGCTGCTCAGCGAGGAGCGCGGGGAGGGCGCGCCCCCTGAGGCGCTCTCGTGGTCGGCGGTGCAGGCGCCGGAGGGCACAGCGCGCCTCACCCTCGAGTTCTTAGGAGGCGGGGACCTGCGCGGCGAGTCAGGCCCCGTGCGCCTGCGCGCTGACGCGCGCGGCGGTCTTGAGGAGGCCCCCGCCCCGCCCGAGGCGCCCGCCCGCGCGTGGGCGCTCCGGGTGGACGGCGAGGAGGTGCCGGTGGGCGCCGACGGGCGCGTCGCCGCCTCGCGGGCGCTCCGCGGCTCGTCCGCGCGCGTGGAGCTCGTCCGCCCCGACGGCGGTCGCCTGTGGCTCACGGCGCCCCTGGCGGGCGAGGGCGCAGGGGGCGCAGAGGGCGCAGAGGTCGCAGCGGGCGCAGCGGGCGCAGGGGGCGCAGGGGGCGCAGCGGGCGCAGCGGGCGCAGCGGGCGCAGCGGGCGCCGCGGGCGCAGGGGGCGCAGGAGGCGGCGCGCCTCGCCCGGCGGCGCGGCGCGCGGGGTCGAGCGCGGGGCCGCTCTGGTCGGGCGGCGGCGAGGCGTGG
>VGTA01000027.1 GCA_016874875.1 Deltaproteobacteria bacterium
AGGGGATCAGCGTTGGCCGCGAGGAGGGGATCAGCGTTGGCCGCGAGGAGGGGATCAGCGTTGGCCGCGAGGAGGGGATCAGCGTTGGCCGCGAGGAGGTCCTCTCCACCGCCATCAGCGCCCTCCTCAGCGCCGGCAAGACCCCCCACGAGGTCAGCGCCCTCCTCGCCCTCACCCCTCACCAGCGCGCCCGCCTCCTGCCGAGCGGCTGAGGCGCCGCCGCCCTTTCGCAAGCCCCCCGCTCGTGGGCGCGGCGCCCGCGAGGCGCTCCACCACCGGCGGCGACAGGCATCCTGCCTCATCACCGAGGAGCACGCCGAGCTCCACTTCGCTCGCCGTGAGGGGCGCGAGGAGGCTCACGCCGGAGCAGGGCGCGCGCCTGGCCTCAGTCCAAGAGCCCCAGCCCCTGCAGACTCGGCACCAGCTCCCGCTGCGCCTCCGCGGGCGCGGCGCCTAGGGCGGCGAGGAGCCAGGCGCGTGACACGCGCGGCGTGAGGACGCGGGCGCGGGCGGAGCGCGACAGGGAGGGCTCGAGCGCCATCAGCAGCGCCGCGAGCGTGGCGGCGTTGGGCAGGCGGGACTCGCGGCGGGAGTCGGCGGCGCGCTCCACGACCCACTCGAGCCCCGCCCCCGCCTGCGGCGCGCGCCGCGACAGGGGTGACAGGGGCGCGTGGTCGAGGAAGCGCCGGAACACCGACGCCTGCGTGGGCGGCTCGAACGGCAGCGCCCCCGCCGCCGCCTCGTAGAGCAGCACCCCGAGGCTGTAGACGTCGTCTTGGGGGCTGGAGGGCGCCTGGTCGAACTGCTCGGGGGACGTGTACCACAGCGTCCCCACGTGCGACCCCGGCTCGGTGATGTGGGGGCTGTGCGCGGGGTGGCGCGACACGTCGAAATCGGCGAGGCGGGCGCGCGGCAGGGCGCGCGCGTGGTCGAGCAGCACGTTGTCGGGCTTGAGGTCGCGGTGAATCACCCCCACGTCGTGGAGGTGGTCGAGCGCGTCGGCGAGGGCGAAACCGAGGGCGCACACCTCGGCGCGCGGCAGCGGCCCGCGCCCCTTGAGCGCCTCCGCGAGCGTCCCCCCCGACAGCACCTCGAGCGCCGCGGCCTGGTAGTCGGGCTCCTCGAAGACCCCGTGGAGCCACACCACGTTGGGGTGGCACATCCACCCCTGCAGGCGCGCCCCCTCGCGGAAGCGCGCGCTCATGAACGCCTCCTGCGGGCTCCCGTGCTGCCGCCAGCGCACCTTGAGCGCCACCTCCACGCGCCCGTCCGTCGCCGCGTACACGGCGGCGGAGGCCCCCACGCCGAGCAGGCGCGTGACGTGGAAGGGGCCGACGCGCGCGGGGGCGGCGTGGGCGCTCACGGCGGGGGGGCTCACGGCGGGGGGCTCACGGCGGGGGCTCACGGCGCGGAGGCTCACGGCGGGGGCTCCGGGCTACTCGCCGCTGAGGAGCTGGCGGAAGCGGCGCGCCTCGGGCTCCATCAGCGGGGAGCTGAAGACCACCCAGCCGTCCCCGCCGCGCTCCTCCGCGAGGTCGAGGAGCCGCTCGAGGTCATACTCGGTGACGCGCGGCGTGAGCCCCTGCCCGCCGAGGAGGCGCCAGTAGAAGCGCTCCCCCTCCGGCATCGGCTCCCCCTCCTCCCACATCAGCGGGTCGAGCACGGGCAGCAGCCCCGCCGCCTCGCACACCTGCAGGTAGCGGTCGCTCTCCTCCCACAGCCCGTCGGCGCGCCACGCCACCGGGCAGGGGAGGGGCGTCTCCTTAAAGAAGCGCTCGATGGACGCGCACGCCGCGTCGGAGGGGCGGAACGAGGAGGGCGTGTGCAGCAGCAGCGCCTCGGCGCCGAGCGCCTCCACGCGCTTGAGGGCGTGCCCCCACAGGCGGGCCGCCTCGGGGCCGGCGAAGCCGAGCAGCGCGAGCTGCGGGTCCACGCGCGCCGTGAATCGCGCCTCGGGGGGCGCCAGCTCGCGCCAGCGGCGCAGCGCGGAGGGCTTGGCGCTCAGGTCGCTGCTCGACATCTCGTAGCAGGTCATGCGCGACCAGTACTTGGGCGTGACTCCGCGGTCGGTGACGCAGGCCACGCGGGTGAGGGGCGCCCCCTCGCCGTCGTGGTCCTGGGGCCCCTCCTCGGGGGCGGCGTGGCTCATCAGCTCTGCGAAGGTCTTGCTGGGGTCGCTTGTCAAGGTGTCTCCCTAGTGGGTGTGTATGAGGCGAGCGAGGGGCGCGGGGCGCGGGGCGCGGGGCGCGGGGCGCGGGGCGCGCTCAGCGCAAGCCGCGCAGCAGGAGATACGACGCCCCATCCGGCGCGTAGAGGTAGAGGGGCTGGCGCGAGGAGAGCGAGAGGGCGGCGCGCGCCGCGCGCTCCTCAAGGGAGCCGCCGCCGAGGGCGGCGCCGAGGAGCGACCACACGCTGCTCGGCGCGCGGTAGTGGACCACGCGCGCCTCCGACGGCAGCTTGGCGAGCTCCTTGAGGCGCGCCAGCGCCTCCTCCGGGTAGCCCACGCGGTCGATCAGCTTAGCGTCGAGCGCCTGCCGCGCCGTGAACACGCGCCCGTCGGCGAGCGCGCGCGCCGCCGGCTCCTCGAGCCCCCGCGCCGCCACCAGCAGCGACAAGAAGCGCTCGTAGAGCTCGTCCACCACCCCCTTGAGGAGCGCCTCGTGCGCGGGGTCCACGGGGCGCGTGGGGGAGAGGAGCGCCTTGTTGCCGCCCGAGGCGATGCTCACGTCCTCTACCCCGTGGCGGCTGAGGAGGCGCGAGAAGTTCAGCCCGCTCATGATCACGCCCACGCTCCCCGTGATGGACGTGGGGAGCGCCCACACCTCCGACGCGGCGAGCGACACGTAGTAGCCCCCCGAGGCGCACGTCTCGTCCATCAGCAGCAGCACAGGCTTGCCCGCCTCGCGGAGGCGCTTGACCTCGTGGTAGATGAGGTCGGAGTCCGTGACGGAGCCGCCCGGCGTGTTGAGGCGGAGCAGCAGCGCCTTGACCCCGTCGTCGTGCGCGGCGCGCTGGAGCATCTTGAGGAGCGGCGCGGTGATGCCGCCCTCGCGCCCCTCCCCGCGCGCGATCACCCCCGACAGCTCCACCAGCGCCACCGCGTCCCCCTCGGAGGCCCCCGAGTGGTGCTCCTCCTCGAGCTGCGCCTCGCTCACGCTCACCCCCTCGCCGAGGGCGGCGAGGACCGCCACGAGCCCCACCACGAAGCACACGAGCACGAGGAGGGCGAACAGGCAACCGGAGAGGAGGCGGCGGGGGGCGGTGGGGGTGGAATCGGGCATGGGCGCTCGCTTGGCGTGGGGGCGGTGAGGCACACTAGCCGATCTCGCG
Organism: Deltaproteobacteria bacterium; assembly: GCA_016874875.1. Classification (GTDB taxonomy): domain Bacteria; phylum Myxococcota_A; class Bradymonadia; order UBA7976; family VGTA01; genus VGTA01. The sequence goes on from VGTA01000027.1 coordinate 3,331, forward strand.
CGCCGCCGCCACCCCCCCGGGCGCGCGCCCCCGCCGAGCCCCCCCGCCGCTCCGCGCCCCGCGCCCTCCCCCTCGCGCCACCCCCCGCCGAGCGCCCTATACAGCGCCACGGCGGCGACGCGCTGACGTCGCCAGGCCTCCACGACATCTAGCTCCGCTCGCAGCGCGCTCTGCTGTGCGGCGAGTACCTCGAGATAGCTCGCCCGCCCCGCCCCAAAGAGCATCTGCGCCGTCTCCACAGAGCGGTCGAGGGCGCGGCGCTGCGCGCGCCGGTGCGTCACCAGCTCCTCACACGCCCGCAGCGCCGCGAGACTCGTAGAGACCTCAGCGAAAGAGACGAGCAGGACGCGCTGGTAGGCGTACAGCGCCTCGCGCTGCGCGGCGGTGGCGCCCTGCAGCTGCGCCTCTAGCGCGTCGCGGTTGAGCAGCGGCCCCGCCACCCCCCCCAGCAGTGAGTAAGCGAGCGACTCTGGAAGCCTCAGCAGATACGCAGGGCTAAACGCCTGCAACCCCACCGACGCGCCCAGGCTCAGACTCGGGAAGAGCGCCGCGAGCGCTGCCTCTCGATCTAGGCGCGCCGCCTCGATCTCCAGCTCCGCCTGACGCACATCGGGCCGATTGCGCAGCTGCGCCGCGGGCGAAGCGGTCGACAGCGCTGGCAGCGGCTCAAAGGACAGCGCGCTAGCAGGGCGCGCCACGGTCTGTGGGAAGCGCCCGAGTAGCACATTCAGCCGCGCCTCCACCTCTCGCGCGCGCTGGGACGCCTCCACCTCAAGGGCGCGCGTCTCCGCCACCAGCGCATCGAGCTGCTGCGCGCCTAGCGCGCTCGCACGCCCCGCCTCCCGCTGCAGGCGCGCCACCCGCGCCGCATCCGCCTGCGTCGCCGCGGTGTGTGCTAGAGCTGCGCGGGCGTGGTCGAGGGCGAGCAACTCAAACCACGCGCTGGCGATATCGGCGACGAGGGCGGAGCGGACGAGGTGCGCGCCCTCCTGCGACGCGAGCAGACGCGTACGCGCCGCGTCCCGCGTCGCCCGCAGCCGCCCCCAGAGGTCCACCTCCCAAGACGCCTGCACCCCAGGCGCGATCTCCGTGAGGTGCACAGGGATGCGCGTGCCCGGCGTGATGTCCGTCGTCGCGTTGCCAGCGCCGTCCATCGTATAGAGCCCAAACTTGCGCACACCCACCCCGAGCCCCGCGTCCACTCGCGGCGACAGCGCGCCGCTCGCCTCGGTGAGCGACGAGCGCGCGCGCTCCACGCGCTCCAGCGCCACCGCGAGGTCAGGGCTCGCCCTGAGCCCCTCACGAATCAGCTCCACCAGGCGCGGGTCCCCAAAGTACTCGCTCCAGGGCAGCGGCGCCAAATCCTCCGCGTTGGCCCCAGAGCCCGCCTCGGGCGCCGCCGCCTCGCCGCCCGCCTGGCTTAGCTCAAAGCGCGATGGGAGACGCGGCACCGCGATCGACACCGCCTGCGTCACGGGCGCGCACCCCACGCCCCCCACGGCGACCGCAACCCAGGGGGCGCCCCAGCCGCTCACCCCCCAACAGCCCAAGGCGCGCATGAGCCACCTACACATGGGCGCCCTCCTCCCCGCGCCCCGCGCTAGGCGCCTCCGCGCCGGCGCCCCTCGCCCGCAGCGCCACATAGAGTCCCGGCAGCGCCAAAAACCCCAGCGCCGTCCCTAGCGCCATCCCACCGATCGCAGCGCACCCGATCGTGCGGTTCCCCGCCGCGCCCGCCCCAGACGACAGCGCGAGGGGCAACAGCCCGGCGATAAAGGCGATAGATGTCATGAGGATCGGGCGGAGGCGCTGACGACAGGCCTCTCGCACCGCAGCGGCGGCGTCCCCCAGCTCTCGGCTTCGCTGCTCGGCGAACTCCACCACCAAGATGGCGTTCTTCCCCAAGAGGCCGATCAGCATCACCAGCGTGATCTGCGTGTAGATGTTGTTCTCGAGCCCCGCCGCCCACAGCAGCGCGAACGCCCCAAAGAGCCCCGGCGGGAGCGAGAAGATCACCACCAGCGGCAACGAGAAGCTCTCGTACTTGGCGCAGAGCACGAGATACACAAACACCAAGCACACGAGAAAGATGACCAGCCCCTCGCGACTCGCGTTCACCTCATCACGAGAGATGCCAGCCCAGTCAATCGCGAACCCCCGGGGCAGGCTCTCGCGCGCCACCTCCTGAACCGCCGCGAGCACCTGCCCCGAGCTCACCCCCGGGGGTCCCTCCCCGTTGATCTCAGCGGAGGGGTACATGTTATAGCGAGTGGTCTGATCGACCCCCTGAGCCTCCTCAAGGCGCACAAAGGCGTACAGCGGCACCATCTCGCCGCGCGAGCTCCTCACCTGCACCTTGAGGATGTCTTCAGGCGTGACTCGAGCCTCGGGGAGCGCCTGCACCATCACTTTATACATCTGCCCAAAGCGGATAAAATTGGTGGCGTACTCGCTCCCTAGCAGCGTCTGGAGCGCGCCAAGCGCCTCCTCCACCGTCACGCCCTTCTGCGCAGCCTTGTCGATGTCCACATGGACAACCCGCTGAGGGTAGCGCGCGTTAAAGATGGTGAAGGCGCTCGCGACCTCTGGGTGGGCCTTGAGGTCTTCAATAAAGCGCTCCACCACGCGCTCCATTTCGCCAAAATCTCCTCGCCCCGTCTTATCGAGGACGCGCAGCTCAAAGCCGCTCGCGTTTCCGTACCCAGGCACCGGCGGCGGCGGGAAGAACTCAAGCTCAGCGCCCTTGACGTGCGCCACGCGCTGCGCGAGGTCGGCCATCACCTCCTCCACCGACGCCGCGCGGTCCCCCCAGGCCCTCAGGCTGACCAGCGCGGTACCATAGCTAGCGCCCGTGCCGTCAGAGAGGATGTTAGTGCCCGCTAGCGTCGACACGCTCTCAACGGCCTCAATCTGCCGCGCGGCGGCCCCTACGGCGTTAACCACCTCCTTGGTCCGCTCAAGCGTCGCGCCGGCAGGGGCCGTGACGCTCACATAAAAGACCCCCTGGTCCTCCGCGGGGATAAAGCCCCTCGGGACCACAGACGACAGCACGCCCGTGGCGCCGAGGAGAGCCGCCAAGAGCGCCACCGTCAGCCCACGGCGCGCGACCGCGCGCCCGACAACCCCTAAGAGCAGTCGCTCCCCGCCGCCATAGATCCCCTCAAATCCACGAAAAATCGCCCCGAGCCGCCCGCCGCGCGGCTCATGCCGCTTGAGGAAGAGGAGGCAGAGGGCGGGTGTGAGCGTCAACGCCACCACCCCAGAGAGGGCGATCGCCACGGCCATCGTTAAAGCGAACTGTCGAAAAAAGACCCCCGAGGGCCCCGACATAAAGGCGAGCGGCACAAACACTGAGGCCATGACCAGCGTGATAGCGACGATGGACCCCGCGATCTCCCCCATGGCCTCGCCCGTCGCGTCACGCACCGAGAGGGACGCCGAGTCGGGCCCAGAGAGGCCATCTGAGCCGCTGAGCTTGGCGTGGACCGCCTCAACGACTACGATGGCGTCATCAACCACAATCCCGATGGACAAGACCAAGGCGAACAAGGTCACGAGGTTAAGCGAAAAGCCCAACACCAGCAGCGCCGCGAGCGTCCCGATGAGCGACACGGGGACCGCCAGCGCGGGGATGAGAGTAGAGCGCCAGTCCTGCAAAAAGAGGAACACCACGAGGGCCACGAGCAAGAACGCCTCCAGCAGCGTCTTGAGCACCTCACGGACCGCGGCGTTGAGGAAGCGGCTGACATCAAAGCTGAAGGCGTAGTCCATGCCGGGCAGGAACAGCTCCTCCTTGAGCTCCGCCATGCGCCGCTTGACCGCCGCGATCACCTCGCTGGCGTTCGAGCCCGGCAACTGCTTGAGCAGTATGGAGGCGGCGGGGCGCCCGTTCCACTTCGCCTCCACATCAAAGTAAGTGGTGCCGAGCTCCACGTCGGCGACGTCTCGAATCCTGAGGATGTCGCCGCCCTCACCGGCGCGAATGGGAATCTCGCCGTACTGCTCAGGGGTGGTCAGCTTCCCTGTGTACTTCACCGTGTACTGCACCTGCGCGTCCCCGCGATCGCTGTTGTCGCCGAGCTTGCCCGGCGCCGCCTCCACGTTGTGGCTCTGGAGGGCGGCGAGGACGTCCTCGGGCGTGACGCGATAGGCGACGAGGCGCTCCGGCTTCAGCCAGACCCGCATCGCGTACTCCTTAGCGCCGAGGATGTCAGCGTAGCCCACGCCTGGGATGCGCTTGAGCTCGGCGAGGATGTTGATGTCTGCGAAGTTATAGAGGAACTTCTCATCAAGCCTCTCATCGGCGCTAAAGACGCTCAGGTACATGAGCATGGCGTTCTCTTCTTTAGCGATCTTTACGCCGTTCCGAATCACCTCCGCCGGCAGCTCGCCGAGCACCGCGCTGACTCGGTTCTGCACATTGACCGCCGCCACATCTGGATCGGTGCCAGTCTCAAAGAGCAGCTGCACCACGCCCACGCCGTCATTGCCCGTGTCGCTGCTCATATACTTCATACCTGGGACGCCGTTGATAGCGCGCTCAAGCGGCACGATCGCCGCCTTGGTCACCACCTCCGCGTTTGCCCCCGTGTACTCCACCGTGACATTGACCTCAGGGGGCGCGACGCTCGGGAAGAGGGCCATGGGCAGCGCCCGCAGGGCGAGCAACCCCACCAGCGTGATCAAAATCGCCAAGACGATCGCCGCCACAGGGCGCCGCGTAAAGGGGGATTTCATGATGCTCACCGCCCCTCACCCACGAGCGCCGGCGCGCGCGGCACGATGCGCTCGCCGTCTCGGAGGCGCTGAGCCCCCTCCAGGACGACGCGGTCCTGTGGATCGAGCCCCCGCTCAATCACCACCCCGCCCGCACAACGCGCGCCCGGCGTCACCTGGGTGGCGCGCACCTGACCGCTCGGCGCCACCGTGTAGACATACAGCTTCTCTTGCACCTCAAAAGTCGAGCGCAGCGGCACCACGATCGCCGAGGGATCCTCTCGCAACAGCACGACCTGAGCGCTCGCCCCGTGCCGCAGCAGACCCTCAGGGTTAGGGAAGCGCGCGCGAAACGAGAGCGTCCCGCTGGCCCTGTCGAACTCGCTCTCCACGGCGTCAATGACACCCTCGTGCGCGTAGGCCTCCCCATTGGCGAGCTTGAGCGACACGGGCTGTCGGCGCCCGACGCCCACGAGCGGCACGAGGGCGAGGTACTCCTGCTCGGAGACCCTAAAATACACCAAGACCTCCGCTGTGTCTGCCAGCGTCGTGAGCAGCTCATCCTCCAAGACGAGGCTGCCCACCTTACGATGAATGCGGTTCACCACACCAGAGAACGGCGCGTGGACTCGCGCGAGCGACAAGTTGAGCTTTGCCTGCTTCGCCACCGCCTCCGCCTCTTGGCGCTTAGCCGCAAGCGACCGGAGGCGCGCCTCCGCCACGGCGAGCTCTGTGGTGGAGATGACCTTGCTCTCCAACAGGCTTCTGCTGCTCTGGACCTCCACCTCCGCCGCCCTCCACTCCGCCGAGGCGCTCGCGGTGGCGGCGCGCGCTCGCGCCAGTTCCTGCTTAAGCCCCTGAGCGCCGATGGCGAACAGCAGCTGCCCTTCCTGCACGCGCTCCCCCTCGTCCACCCCAAGCCGTTCGATCACGCCGCGGTGCCGGGCGCGAAACTCGACATAGCGCGCGGCGTGCACCTGGCCTACAAACTCACGCGAGAAGGATGCGCCGATGGATGGCAGGCCCACAGGATACTCGTCGGTCGTGTCCATTGAGCGCAGGGCTTCTGGCGCCTCTCCACAGCTCGCTAGGAGAAGGACGCTAGACCGCGCGCTAGATTTGAGCGCACAGAGGACAGGTAAGCAAACGCTAGACCAAAGTTTATACAGATGTGAGCGCGCGCCCAAGATTCGATGTTGCGCTGTAGGCTGTGTCGCGCATTGAGTTGATGTCATGAGATGAGACTCCTTTCGGAGCGCTCTCTAGCAAGTGATGTGCCAGATTTTATTATATTATAAAAACATGAAATCATTGATTTTAAAAAAAATGAAATTTAAAAAGTCTTTTTTAGCGACAATAAATGTCGCTAAAAGCGACCAGCTATTTTTCTCCGGAGCGCTCTGACGCGACAGAGACCAGCCAAGCACCTGATCCCACTCGAGGCTAGGCGATCTTGGCGATGTGGAGCGTCGATTTAAAAGATGTTGACATAGGGTCATAAAAGGGTCTATCTGCACACTTTATAAAAGATTTTAGGGTATATATCTCTCCTAAAAAGCGTCAAAGCGTCAAAGCGTCACACCTTCAGACGCAGCACTAAATCGTTGAGGAGTCCTGCGATCTCACCATGCGCCTCGCCACAAAACTGACCTCTGCCATCGCCGTCAGCGCGCTGCTGCTTGTGGGGGGTGGAGGCGCGCTGCAACTGCGCGTCGAGGAGCGTGACCTGAGGGCGGTAGCGCAGAGCGAGACGCTGCTCCTGGGGCGAAGCCTGCAGGTAGCCTTTGAGAACGCGCTCCGCGATCGGCAGCTCGAGGACGTGAACGAGACGCTCGGTGCGCTGTCGCGCGTGGACCCGTCTATCGCCATCATGGTTTTTGACGAGCAGGGGCGCATGGTGGGGGCATCGAGCGGCGCCCGCGTCACAGAGGGGATGAGGAGGATTGGAGCGCGCGCGCGAAGCGGCATAGAGCCCGTGGTGGAGTTTGAGCCCTCAGGCACACCCAAGACGCTCAGGGTTGGCCTCCGGCTGCGCGACGAGACGCCAGAGAGCCCCTCTGCCATCGTGCTTGAGAAGCCGCTCGCTGAGCTGCAGAGGGACCTCGAGAACACGCAACGGCAGATCGGGGGGACCGTCTTGCTCTTTGTGCTCTTGGTCGCTAGCGTGACCTGGGCCATTTCGTGGCGTTATGTGGGGATGCCGCTAGGTCAGCTCATCGCTGGGATGCGGCGCGTGCAGCAGGGGGACCTCGGCATCCCCCTCGCCGCGCGCTCAGACGACGAGGTGGGCGAGACGCAGCTCGAGTTTGAGCGCCTCGTGCGTGAGCTCGACGAGGCAAAGGCGCGCGCCGCACAAGAGCAGGACGCGCGCCGTCGCGTGGAGCGTGGGCTAGAGCACGCCGACAAACTCATCACCCTCGGGCAGCTTTCCGCCATCATGGCGCACGAGATTGGCTCGCCGCTACAGGTGCTCGAGGGGCGCGCCCGCGCCCTGCTCAAGCACGCCGAGGACGCCACTGCAACGCGGCGGACCGTGGAGATGCTGTTAGAGCAGACGACGCGGATCACGGGCATCGTCGAGCAGATGCTCGCCATCACGCGACGCCGCCCGGCGCAGCGCGCGCGAGTGGACGCGGAGCCGCTGCTGCGTCGAGTAGCCTCGCTCGTGGAGATCGAGGCGCGCCGCCGCGCCGTAGCCGTAGAGGTGCTGCGCACCGGGGAGACGAGCGTGCTCGTTGACCCAGATCAACTCCAGCAGGTGATTCTGAATCTCCTGCGCAACGCCCTCGACGCCGCCCCAAACGGCTCAACGATCCGCCTCTCCATCGGGCGGCAAGGCGAGTGGCTAGAGCTGCTAGTCGAGGACGAGGGGCCGGGCGTCTCCGAAGCCACCCGCCCGCACATCTTTGAGCCTTTCTTCACCACCAAGTCCGACCGCGGCGGGAGCGGCCTAGGGCTGTCGGTGGTCAAATCCATCGTCCAGCAGCATGAGGGGGGCGTAGAGCTGCTCGCGCGTCAGGTCAACGGGCGCCCCGCCCCGGGCTGCTGCGCGCGCGTCTGCCTCCCGTGCCCGCCGCGTGAGGTGCAGGACCGCAAAGTGACCGCAAAGTAACCGCAAAGTGACCGCAAAGTAACCGCAAAGTGATTAAAAATGAGCGTGACTGAATGAGCAAGCTGCCCACAGTCCTTGTCATAGACGACGACGCCGGCGTCGTCTCTTGGCTCGTCGACTCGCTCCCCGAGGAGGGGTTTGAGGCCACAGGCGAGACATCAGCGCGGCAGGCGCTGGCGCTGCTTGAGGAGCGCGGCTTTGACCTTGTCGTGTCGGACGTGGAGATGCCCGAGATGAGGGGCCTTGAGCTGTTGCGCGCCATCTTGCGCGTTCGACCACAGCAGCCCGTGCTGCTCATCACCGCCTTTGGCTCCATCGACCTCGCGATGGAGGCGGTGAGGGCGGGGGCGGCGGATTTCCTCGCCAAGCCCTTCCGAATCGAGGCGCTCAGCCTCTCGCTGCGGCGCGCGCTGCGGGAGCGGCAGCTGCGCAGGGAGATCAGGCGATTGCGAGAGGCGACGCTCCAGGAGGCGCCCTCAGGCCTCGTGGCGCGCAGCGCCTGCATGAAGAGCGCCCTCGACCTCGCGTACCGCGCCGCCCGCAGCCACCTGCCCGTCCTGCTCACGGGGGAGAGCGGCGTGGGGAAGGGGGCGCTAGCGCGCCTCATTCACGAGAGCAGCGCGCGGCGCGCTGAGCGTTTCGTGCAGCTCAACTGCGCGGCGCTGCCGGCGGGCCTCGCAGAGGCGGAGCTGTTTGGGGTGAAGCGCGGCGCCTTCACGGACGCCCGCGAGGACCGCCCAGGGGTTTTCGCGCAAGCGCATGGCGGCACGCTGTTCCTCGACGAGGTGGGTGACCTGCCGCTAGAACTCCAGCCCAAGCTGCTGCAGGCCCTCGAGTCCAACCGCGTTCGCCCCCTCGGCGCCTCGGAGGACGCGCCCGCGGACGTCCGAGTGGTCGCGGCCACCAACCGACCGCTCGAAGAGGACCTCAGGGCTCGCCGCTTCCGCCCCGACCTCTACCATCGACTCAATGTGATCCGCGTCGAGGTGCCCCCGCTGCGGGAGCGGCCTGAGGACATCGAGCCTATCGTCGACCAGGTGCTGCATGAGCTCGCGAGGCGCTCTGAGCGCGTGGCGATCGGTCTCTCGACGGAGGCGCTGCGGAAGCTCAAGCTCCACAGCTGGCCGGGGAACGTGCGCGAGCTGGTGAACACAGTCGAGCGCGCCGTGGCCCTGAGCAACGAGGACGTGCTCTCAGCGGAGGATGTGTCGCTGCAGCGGTCCGCTGAGGCCGGTACGCTGCTCTCGGCGGCGCTAGACCGCGACCTCTCGCTCCAGGAGCTTGAGCGCGAGTACATCCGGCATGTGCTCTTGAAGACGGGGGGGCACAAGGGGCGCGCGGCTAAGATTCTAGGTCTTGATCGACGCACGCTCTACAAAAAGGTGGCGGAGCTCGAAGAGTTCTGAGCCCCCCCGCCCCGCTCAGGAGCCCGGCCCCCGAGACGGCCTGAGGCCGAGCGACACCTCGAGCGCGCCGCCCGCCACGCGCGCCCCCAGCCACGACCACCCGATGGAGCCCGCGGGCGTCTTGACGGCGCGGGGGAGGCTGGTGGAGGCGTGCCACTTGAGGCTGCGCTCCGTCAGCCCGCTCATCTCCGCCGCCAGCTCCGCCACGGGATTCCCCACCACCTTCTCCACCCCGCCCGCCACCTTCACCTTGAGCGCCCCCCCCTCCGCGCTGAGGTCAGGGTCCACGCCCACCCGCGCGTAGAGGCAGAGCTTGATGTCGGCGGCGTCGGCGAGGAAGTGCACCTTGAGGGGGCGGTCGGCGCCCTGAGCGCCCTTACCGGACCCCCCCCACGTCAACCGCGCGATCGCCGGCCCCCGCGCGCTCGGCGCCCCCTTCGCGCTAAAGCGGCTCGGCAGGTCGCCGCGCTCCATCGCCCAGTTCGCCGCCGCCGCCACCCAGCCCCCCGACACGCTCAGGCGCGCGTTGGGGCCGCTGGGCATGGGCGTGGGCGCCGGCAGACCGCGCGCCTTGAGCGTGGAGTAGAGGTCGAGGCGCCACAGCGCCGGCGTGAGCGCCACGTCCACGCGG
>VGTA01000028.1 GCA_016874875.1 Deltaproteobacteria bacterium
CGCTTGATTCCTTGAGCCGCGCCGCGAGCGACTCCCCGTCCCCCTCCTCCCTGCGCCTCTTGCCGGTGGGGGCGCTGCTGTTCTTAGTGGCCACCGCCCTCGTCGCCGCCCCCCTCGCCGCCTTTGGCGCCTGGCTCGGCGCGCGGCGCTCGGACGAGGAGGAGCGCCGCTTTGACTTTGAGGCGCGCCAGCACGCCCTCAGCGTGGAGGAGACGGTGCGCGAGTACACCTCGCTCAAGCGCGAGGTCCTCGAGGTGACGGCGGGCACGCTCAGCGCGCTCCGCGACTGGGACCTCGGGCAGGTGCAGGGGATCCTCGACGCGCAGCTGCGCTCCACGCGCTCTTTTGACAGCCTCCACCTCGGCGACATGCGCGGCACATCCTTGGTGTTTGCGCCGAGTCGCCGCGAGGACGGGGTGGTGACGCGCGCGGGGGTGAGCTACGCCGACCGCGACTACTTCCAAGATCTGCTCAGGACGCGCGAGGTGTCGTTTGGGAACGTGCGCATCGGCAAGCAGTCGGGGGTGGCCAACATCCACGTGGCGGTGCCCGTGTACGCCGACGTGGAGGCGCGGGGCGCGGGGGCGCTGAGGGGGTACGTGGCGGCGGGGATTCGCCCCGACCTCATCGAGCAGACCATCAAGCGCCTGCTCGACGGCTCGGCGCGCCACCGCGCCCTCCTGATCGACGCGGACCGGCAGGTGATCTCCGACAGCAAGCGCCGCCTGCCCATCCTCACGGTCCTGCCGCCCGGCGCGTCGCTGGCGCGGGAGGCGTGCACGCCGGAGGGGCGCTACCTCGTGGACCCGCAGGGCGACGAGGTGCGCGCCTTGTGCCGTGAGCTCCGCATCGCCACACAGACCTGGCGGGTCTGGCTCACCACGCCGCGCCTCCTGATCACCGCCGCCGCCACAGAGGCGCGCTGGCTGGCGCTGCAGACGAGCGCGCTGGTGCTCTTGCCGGCGCTCGCCCTCCTCGCGCTGCTGTCGGCGCGGCTGGGGGGGGTGAGTCGGCTGGTGGTGGAGGGGGCGACGCGCCTGGCGCGTGGCGACTTTGGGGTGGAGCTGCCGCGGGTGTCGCGCCTCACGCCGCGCGAGATGGCGCACATGATCACGGTGCTCGGCGAGATGGTGGCGCGGCTGCGCGAGTCGGACGGGCGGGTGCGCTCGCTCATCCGCAGCCTCGAGGAGGTCAACGCGCAGCTCGAGCCGCTGGCGGACGCCTGGCGGCAGGTGAGCGAGGCGGTGGAGATCCTGTCGCCCGAAGGCGAGACGCTTTTCGTCAACCCCGCCTTTGAGGAGCTCGTGCGCCCCGCCGCGCCGCCCGTGGGCGCGCCCACGCTGCTGCTGTCGCTGCCCTGCCCCACGGCCCCTGAGCGGTCGGTGGGGGAGGTGCTCTTGGGGGAGGCGCGCGCGGGGCGGGGGTGGGCGGGGGAGGTGGAGGTGTGGCGCGATGAGCGCCGCCAGAGCCACAGCCTCCAGAGCTCGCCCATCGTGGACGAGGCGGGGGCGCTCACGCGCGTGGTGGTGGTGCGCCACAACACCACCGACGAGCGCCTCGCGCAGGCGGCCGCCGCCCACAACGACCGCCTCGCGGCGGTGGGGACTCTGGCGGCGGGCGTGGCGCACGAGGTGAACAACCCGCTCATGTACATCCGCGTCAACCTCGAGCTCCTCGAGGAGGCGCTGGCGGGGGGGGGCGTCGACGCGGGCGCCGCGGAGAGCCTCCTCGAGTCGACGCGCGACGCCATCGGGGGCGTGGACCGAGTGTCGCAGATCGTCAAGAGTCTGCTGAGCATCGCGCGCAGCGGCGGGGAGCGCGGGCGGCAGGAGGCGATGGGGCGGGTGGACCTCGGGGAGCTGGCGCGGGTGTGCGCGAGCCTGGTGCGCTCCGAGTTCTCCAAGCGCGTGTCGCTGGAGGTGGAGGTGCCGGAGGGGGTGTTTGTGGTGTGGGGGCGCCGCTCAGAGCTGCTGCAGGTGCTGCTCAACCTGCTCATGAACGCGGCGCAGGCGATGCCGACAGGGCGCGTGAGCGGCAACCGGGTGGCGATCTCGTGTCGTCGCGTGGAGGGGGGGCGGGCGGCGAGCGGGCGCGCGGAGGGCGCGCGGGTGGTCTTGTGCGTGGAGGACAACGCCAGCGGGATTCCCGAGGCGGACCTGCCGCGCATCTTTGAGCCCTTCTTCTCGTCCAAGCCGGTAGGCGAGGGGACGGGGCTGGGGCTGGCGGTGAGCAGGGGAATCGTGCAGGCGCACGGCGGTGAGGTGCGCGTCCGCTCGCGGGTGGGGGTGGGCACGACCTTTGAGGTGCTGCTCCCGGCGGAGGAGGGCGCGGCGGAGGTGGGCGCGGCGGAGGCGGGCGCGGCGGAGGCGAGCGCGGGCGAGCTGAGTCCGCAGGTGACGCCCATCTACGTCGACGGGCAGCGCTCGCTGCACCTCCTCGCCCTCCCCTCCGACCGCCGCCGCGTGCTCGTGGTGGACGACGAGCCGCTCGTGGCCAAGAGCGTGGCGCGCCTCCTGCGGGGGGACGCGGTGTTGGTGGCGTCCAACGGGGTGGAGGCCCTCCGCGCCCTCCGCGCCCTCGAGGTGGACGTGGTGCTCAGCGACGTGATGATGCCCGAGCTGGACGGCCCGGGACTCTTTCGGGCGCTCGAGGCGGAGGGCTCGCCGCTGTGCGAGCGCTTCTTCTTTATGACGGGGGCGGCGAAAGGCGCCCTCGCGGAGGCGCTCGCGCGCACCGGGCGCCCGACGCTCTCCAAGCCGATCTCGCGCCAGGCGCTCCTAGAGGCGCTGGGGGGGGTGGGGCGGCGCGAGGGGGGCGCCTAGCGAGGGGCGCCCGCGCTCACTCCACCGCCCGCGCGTGCTCCGCCCGCAGCCACCCCTCGCGCCCGTCCGACAGCGCCACGCGGCGCCACGCCCCCTCCGCCCCCTGGAGGCGGACGAGGGCGGCCCCCGCCACGCTCACGTCCGCGGGGAACTGCGCCCCCGGCCCGCGGTGGAGGGGGGCGCGCGCCTCCACCACCACCCCCCACGCCGCCCCCTCCTCCGCCGCCACCCGCGCCCGCCACAGCGCGCCGCCGAGGAGGGCCGAGGAGGCGGCGAGGACGGCGAGGGCGCGGAGCTGCGGCGCGCGCGCCGCCCACCGCGCGCTCAGCTCCCCCGCCGCGGCGCGGCGCGCGCCGAGCAGGGCGAGGCACGCGACGCAGAGGCTCAAGAGCGCCCAGGCGCGCGCCGCGCCCACCGGGAGCAGGCCGAGCACGCCGCCGCCCCCCCCCGCGCCCTCCTCAGGCAGGACGAGGCGGCGGGGCCCGGGGCGGCGCACGCCGTCCTCGGCGGCCGCCTGCTCCACGCGGGCGAGCTGCGCGCGCCCCTCCTCGTCGTGGGGGGCGCGCCGCAGCCCCGAGCGCAGCGCGTGCGCCGCCTCCCCGTAGCGCCCGGCGTGCGCCTCGGCGGTGCCGAGGTTGTACCAGAGCGTGGCGTCGTCGGGGCGCGCCACGAGCGCCGCGCGGTAGGCGGCGGCGGCGGCCGGGTAGTCGCCCGCCCAGAAGCGCTCGTGGCCGGGGGGGGGCGCGCCCTCGGCGCGCGCCTCCGCGGCGAGGGCGGAGGCGAGGGCGGGGGCGAGGGCGGCGAGGAGGAGCGCGAGAGTCCCGCCCCGCGCCCCGCCCTGCGCCCCGCCCTGCGCCCCGCCCTGCGCCCCGCCCTGCGCCCCGCCCTGCGCCCCGCCCTGCGCCCCGCCCTGCGCCCCGCCCTGCCGGGCCCCCTCGCGCAGCGCCCGCTCCACCTGCTCGAGCCACGCGCGCGTGAGCGACAGCACCTCATCTCCGCGCGCGCGCGCCGCGCCGGCGGGGGCGAAGCGCGCCAGGTCCGTCGCCTCGCAGAGCCCCTCATAGCCCTCCACCAGCGCCGCCGAGAGGCCCGCCGCGCGCAGGCGCGCGCACACCTGCGCCCGCTGCGCGCCGCGCGCCTCCACGCCTAGGCGCGCCTCGAGGTAGCGACTCACGGCGTCGCTGAGGGCGTGGTAGTCGAGGGCGGCGGGGCTGAGGGCGCTGAGGGCGCGCTCCGCCTCGGCGCGCGCGCGCTCGGGGCGGGCGCGCGCCGCCCCGGAGGCGCGCGCCCGCCGCAGCAGGCGGCGCAGCTCGTCCCCCGCCCACAGCGCCGCGGCTCCCGCCCCCAGCGCCCACCAGAGCCACGCGAGGTCCGTGGCGGCGGAGAGGGGGAGCGGGGCGGTGCGGATGGTGTGGAGCTGCACGCCGAGGCGGTCGGCGTCCGTGGGCGCCGCCTCGGGGGACTGCGCCGCCGCCGCTGCCCCCGCCCCCGCCCCCGCCCCCGCCCCCGCCCCCGCCGCCCCCTGCGGCAGCGCCGCGCGCGACGGGTCGCCCCCGCTCACCTCTAGGCGGACGGGGGCGGTGGCGGCCACGTCGTACTGGCCGGTGGCGGGGCGGAAGAAGGGCAGGCGCAGCGCGGGGATGGTCACGCTCCCCTCGCGCGTGGGCTTGAGCAGCCACGTCTGCGTGCGCGTGGAGAGGGGCTTGCCGTCGCGCTCGGCGTGGCTCTCGCGACTCGTGGGCGTGAAGCTCCGCAGGCCGTCCACCGGCGGCAGCTCAAAGGGGGGCGTGTTGCTGAGGAGGCCGTCGGTGGTGGTGACGATGTTGAGCTGCACGCCCTCATCGAGGCGCACGCGGGTGCGATCCACCGTGAGCTGCGCGCGCACCTCCCCCACCGCCGGCCCCTTAAAGCCCGCCGGCGCGCCCGGGGGGAGCGGGCGCACCGCCACCTGCACCGCGGGCGCCGACTGCGTGATCTCCTCCTCCTCGCTAAAGAAGCCGAGGTTGGAGAGGCGCAGCGTGGCGCTCACCGTCGGGAGCGAGAGCTCGCCGGCGCGCAGGGGCGACAGCAGGCTGCGCTTGACGTCCTGGCGGTAGTAGGTCTTTTGGCCCATGAGCGCGCGGCGGCTGCGCTGGTCGGGCTCGATGTCCTCCACCCAGAAGCCCTGGAGGTTGATGTCGGGCGGCGCGAAGTGCGTCACCCGGAGCTGCGTGTTCACGTAGAGCGCCAGCGCCACCTCCACCCGCTCCCCGAGCCACACCTCAGACTTCTTGGGCTCCCAGCGCAGGAGCGCGTAGCTGTCATACAAGCGCGCCTGCTCCGAGGTCACCTTGGGGGCGCCCTCCGTGACGCGCACGCGCAGCGCGTTGGACGTGAGGCCCGCGGCGCTCCCCTCCCCCGTAAAGGGCCCGAGCTCGAGCTCACCGGCGCGCGTGGGCTTGAGGGTGTAGGTGTAGGTGACCTCGAGGGTCTGCTGCCGCCCAAAGAGCTGCATGGAGGTGGACTGCGCGCGGCTCACCACCGACCACCCCTGCGCCGCCCACGACGGCTCGCCGAGGCTGGCGTTGCGTGAGCCGTCGAGGGACATCTCCACCGTGAGGCGCAGGGTCTGCTGAGCGGAGATCTCCTCGCGGTTGACCGACAGCGTGATGCCCGGCGCGGCGAGCGCGGCGCGGGGCGCGAGGAGGGCGAGGGGCGCGAGGAGGGCGAGGGGCGCGAGGGGCGCGAGGGGCGCGAGGAGGGCGAGGAGGGCGCGGGCGGCGAGCGGGCAGGTCGGCATCAGTAGTCCTCCATCTGCGGGAGCATCGGGAGCTGCTTGAGCGCCTTCTCGAGCTGCGGGTTTTTGTTCTGCTGGTCGAGGGCGTCGATCATCTGCTGAAGGTCGATCTGCTCTTGGGGGGGCGGGGCTTGCTGGTCTTGCGGGGCTTGCGGGGCTTGCTGGTCTTGCGGGGCTTGCTTGTCCTGCTCGTCCTGCTCGTCCTGCTTGTCCTGCTCGTCCTGCTTGTCCTGCTCGTCCTGCTTGTCCTGCTTGTCCTGCTCGTCCTGCTTGTCCTGCTCGTCCTGCTCGTCCTGCTTGTCCTGCTCGTCCTGCTTGTCCTGCTCGTCCTGCTTGTCCTGCTTGTCCTGCTCGTCCTGCTTGTCCTGCTCGTCCTGCTTGTCCTGCTCGTCCTGCTTCTCGCCGTCCTCCTCCGGAGGCGCCAGCTTCAGCGAATAGCGGTTCCCCGCGCCCTCCTGCGCCGTGATCTGCACAAAGAAGGCGGTCGGCGGCCCCTGATTCTCCGCCGCCGCGCCCCCCTCCGCGCCGCCCCCGTCCCCCTGGGGCGCCGCAGGGGGCGCGAGGAGCGCGGGAGGGGCGGGGGGCGCGAGGAGCGCGGGGGGCGCAGGGGGCGCAGGCGGCGCAGGCGGCGCAAGGGGCGCGGGGGGCGCGGGCGGCGCGGGGAGCGCGGGCGGGGCGACGGGGGCCGCGCCCTCCAAGGGCATCAGCAGGCTGAGGCCCCCGCCCTGCGCGTCCACCGAGTTGAGCGCCTTGAGCGGGGCCCCCGAGGAATCATAGAGCAGGGCGGAGAAGGGGCCGCGGGCGGCGTCAAAGCTCACCTGGAGCTGGCGGCGCTCGCCGGCGGGGACGAGGACGCGGAACCAGTCGTCGTTGCCGGGGCACGCCTTGAGCCCCGGCAGCTCGCCGTCGGCGAGGGCGTGGGCGGCGGCGAGGGCGTCGTTGGGCTCCACCGCGTCCTCGCCGGCGGGGCAGAGCACGTCGATCTCGGGGGTGAGCGCGTAGCGCACCTCGCCGAGCCCCGCGCCGCGCAGGCGCGCCACGTAGCGCCCGGGGACCGCGACGCGCGCCACGTGCACCTTGAGCTCCCCCTCCCCGCGCGCCAGCGCCAGCGTGGCGCGCTGGAGCGGCTCGCCGTCGGCGGCGGGGGGCGCCCCGGGGGCGGGGGGGGCGAAGAGGTCGAGCTCTAGGTCGCGCGCGACCTCCTCGTCCTGGTCGGGCAGCAGACTCACCTGCGCGCGGAGGGTCAAGACGCCGTGCTCGGGCAGCTCCAGCGCATACCAGTCCTCGCGCCCGGGGCAGAGGAGGCGGTCCTTGGCCTTCTCCTCCGCCCAGGGCGGGGCGTCGGCGGCGGTGTCATCGGGCTCGTGGTCGTCCTCGCGCAGCGCGCACGGCGGGTGCGCCTTGAGCCACGCCAGCTCGTAGTTCCACTGCGCGGCGTCGTCGTCGGGGGCGAGCCTGAGCGCCTTGAGCCACTCCACCTGCGCGTCCTCCCAGCGCTCCTGCGCCATCGCCACCAGCCCGCGCAGGGTGGCGAGGCGGTGCTCGAGCGCCGCCGCCCCCTCCACCGCCGCCCCGCCGGCGCGGGCGTCGGCGAGCAGGCGGTAGGCTTGGTCGAGGGCGGCGGCGGCCTCGTCGTGCTGGCCTGACTCGTAGCGGGCGAGGGCGCGCGTCAGGTGCGCCTCCGCCGCGTCCACGTCGAGCGGCTTGAGCGCCTCGAGCGCCTCCGCCGGCGCGCCGGCGCGCAGGGCGCGCTGCGCGCGCTCCACGGCGGCGTTCTGGCAGACGAGCGGGTTGAAGCCAAACCCTGTGACGGCGGCGCCGAGGAGCGCCCAGCGGGCGAGGGGGCGGGCGGGGACCTGAGCGGGGACCTGAGCGGGGGCGGGGCGTGCGGCGCGGATCACAGGCGACCTCCCTGCGGCGCGCGGCGCGCGCGCTCGCTGATGAGCGCCTCGGCGAGCAACAAGAGCAGCGCGAGGGCGAGTGGATAGAAGAAGCGCTCCCCGTAGCGGTGGCGCACCGCGCCCTCAAGGCGGCTCTTCTGGAGCTGCCCAAAGGCCTGCGCCAGCTCCAACGAGAGGTCGCGCGAGCCGTCGAGGACAAACACGCGCTGCGCGTCGGGGCGCGCCGGGTCGGCCAAGCGCGCCGCCTCCTCGAGGAGCGTCACGTTGAGCTTGCTGTAGATGGGCTTCCCCTGGCGGTCGCGCTGGTAGCCCGCGTGCGAGCCGTCCTTGTTGAGCAGCGGGATGGGCTCCCCGGCGCGGGTGCCCACCGCCACCGCGTAGAGGAGCACGCCCGCCTCCTTGGCCTCCGCCGCCGCGCGCTTCACCTCCTCGCCGGCCGCCGCCGACAGGTCCTCGCCGTCGGTGATGAGCAAGACCACGCGGCTGCGGCTGGCCTTGTCGCCGCGGTCGCCCTCGCCGCTCAGGCGCTGCACGCCCTCGCGAATCGCCATCGCGAGGTGGGTGCCGCCCACGGGCATCTGCTGCGGGTCGAGGCCGCGGAGGTAGAGGCGAAACGCGCTCTTGTCGGCGGTGAGGGGCGACTGCGTAAAGGCGACGCCGGCGAAGGGGATGAGCGCGAGGCGGTGCCCCGAGAGCTGCTGCACGAGCTCCCCGAGCAGGGCGCGCGCCGCGTCGAGGCGGGAGGGCTGCACGTCGCGCGCGAGCATCGACTTGCTGATGTCAAAGGCCACCGCCACGTCGATGCCGCTCTGCTGCTGCACCTCAGAGCGCCGCCCGAACTGCGGGCGCAGGGCGGCGGCGGCGAGGGCGGCGAGGGCGAGGAGCGTGAGGGCGAGCTTGATGAGGCGGCGCTCCACCGAGAGCGAGGCGGTGAGCGCCGCGATCAGGTGGGGGTCGCCGAGCGCCGCGCGCGCCGCGCGCCGCCGGTGGGCGGCGTAGAGCATGAGCGCGAGGCCGACGAGGGGGGCGGCGGCGAGCCACCAGAGCTCGGCGTAGGCGAATCTCACGGAAACCTCCTGAGGGCCACGTTGCTGAGAGCGAGCTCGAGGAGCAGGGCGGCGAGGGCCGCCCACACGAGCCAGGGGAACAGCTCCGTGCGCTCGGCGACGGCGTAGTCCACGAGGCGCGACTTCTCGAAGGCGTCGAGGATGTCGTGCAGGTCGCTGCGGAGCGACTCGGGGTCACTCGCCCGATAAAAGCGCCCGCCCGTGCGCTCGGCGATCTCCTTGAGCAGCGTTGGGTTGACGGGGTTGTCGACGCGCTGGTAGCGGCGCTGGCCCGTAAAGACGTCCACGGTGTCGGAGGGCTGCCAGGACTGGTCGTCGGTGCCCACGAGGATGGGGAACACGGGCACGCCGCGGCGCTTGGCCTCATCGGCGAGCTCGCGGGGGGCGATGTTGCTGCCGTTGTCCTCGCCGTCGGTGAGCAGGATGATGAGCTTGGACTTCGCCTCGCTCTCCTGCAGGCGCGCGAGCGACATGGCGAGGGCGTTGCCGATGGCGGTGCCCGCCCCGTCGATGTCGCCGAGGCGCAGGCCGTCGAGCACCTTGAGCATCACCCCATAGTCGAGGGTGAGCGGGAACTGCAAAAACGCCTCCTTGCCAAAGACCACGAGGCTGACGCGGTCATAGCGGCGCGACTCGATAAAGCCCTTGAGCACGGCGGTGGCGATCTCAAAGCGGTCCTTAGGCGCCTTGCCCTCGTTCTGCAGCGCCACGAGCGCCTCCGCCGAGATGTCAACGGTGGTCATCGAGCCCGACATGTCAAAGGCGACCACGATGTCGATGCCCTCCACCTCCGCCGTCTCCTCGCGCGGAATCTGAGGGCGGGCGAGGGCGGCGACGCCGAGGGCGAGGGCGAGGCCGCGGAGCGCGAGGGGGGCGTGGGCGAGGCGCGCGCGCCAGCCTCGCCGGAGTCCGCGGAGGCGGGCGGCGGGGAACAGCAGCCCCGGGCGCGCGCCGCGCCGGCGCCAGGCGAGGGTGAAGAGGGCGAGGGCGAGCAGGGCGCCGGCGAGCCAGGCGGCCTGGTAGGGGGGGTCATAGTCGAGCCAGATCACGCCTCACCTCCCGTGGGCGGCGGCGGGGGGTCGCCCGCGGCCTCGGCGCCCGCCGCGCTGGCGCTCGCCGCCGCGGCGGCCAGGTCAGCGCGGGTGAGGCGGATAAAGCGGTAAGCGCGCTGCGTGGCCTCCGCCGCGGCGCCGAGCGACGGCGCGAGGTCCGCGAACTTGACGAGATCGGCGTCGCTGAGGAAGTCCTCAAGGCAGAGGGCGGCCTCCTCGCCGAGCGCGAGGGGGCGCACCGCCGCGCGCACCTCATCGGAGGTCATCTCGAGGCCGCTGAGGTCATAGCGGCGCCCTACGTAGGCGCGCACGATCTCCGAGAGGGCGAGGTAGTGGCGCTTGTGGTGCCCCTCCTCAGCGAGGCGCCGCGCCACGAGCGCGTCGAGGTCGGCGAGGGCGATCTCGTGGGCGGGGCGGGGGTCCACGTAGGGGGCGCGGGCGGCGGCGCGCGCCTCCGCCCACCGCCGAATCACCCAGCCGAGCCCCACCCCCACCAGCGCCATGAGCGCCAGCCCGAGGGCGGCGATGAGCGCCCAGTTGCGCTCAAGGAGCGGCGGCGGCGCGTGCGCGCGCCAGTACGCCTCGCGCGCCCGCTCCAGCGCCTCGTCGGGCGCGGCGGGCGCGGCGGCGGGCGCGGCGGGCGCCGCGGCGGGCGCGGCGGGCGCGGCGGCGGGCGCGGCGGCGGGGGGCGCCGGGGGCTGCGCGACGCCGCGCCCGAGGGGGTCGCGGAAGGTGCGCGCGCGGGGGTCAGAGGCGCCCATGAGCGTGGCGCCCACCTCGAGCGTCTGATCGGGCACGCGCACCTCCCCCGTGGCGCCCGAGGCGCTGTCCCACGACACGCGCACCCCGCGCACGCGCAGCCGCTTGTTGAGGTCGAGGTGCCGCAGCGTGAAGCTGCGCGTGGTGGTGAGGAGGCCGTCCGCCCCCTTGGCGGGGAGCGTGGCGCGCCCCTCCTCGGCGCCCGCCGGCGCGCTCACCTTGACCGTGATCCCCTCCGCGTGCGTGATCGTGAGGGCGCACGTGGTGGGCAGGCCCACCTTGACGGGGGTGGGGGTGCAGCTCATGGTCACCGCGGGGGGGGCGGGGGGCGGCGCGGCGGGCGCGGCGGGCGCGGCGGGCGCGGCGGGCGCGGCGGGCGCGGCGGGCGCGGCGGGCGCGGGCGCGGTGGGCTCCTCGGCGCGGGCGCGCCCCGAGGGGGTCAGGAGCGCCAGCGTCAGGGCCAGCGTCAGGGCCCGCGTCGGCGTCAGGGCACGCGTCCGAGCGCGGGGGGGGGGCAGGGGCGGGGGCGCCGGGCGTGGGCGCGGCGCGGCGGGGGGGGTGTTCATCGCTCTCCCTCAGGCGCGCTTGGCGCGCAGCTTGAAGTAGTTGATCAGCGGCGCGGCGTAGTCTTGGTCGTGGGTGCGGACGCGGATGTGGTTGAGGCCGTACCGCTTGAAGAGGCCGAGGAGCGCCTCGTCGCGGGCGCGCTGCGCCTCCTCGTAGCGCCGCGCGCTCGCGCCGCCAAAGTCATAGAAGCTCAGCTCGCCCGAGGCGGCGTCGAGGACGCTCACGAGGCCCACCCGCGCCATCGCCTCCTCGGCGGGGTCGGTGAGTACGAGCGGGATGAGGTCGTGGCGGCGGGAGGTCACGTTGAGGGCGTGGCTGGCGCCCTCGGCGAGGAAGTCGGAGAGCAAGAAGACCACCGCCCGGCGGCGGGCGACGCGGTTGACGAAGTCGAGGGCGGCCTTGAGGTCCGCGCCCTCGCCCTCGCCGCGGGCGGTGAGAATCTCGTCGATGAGGCGGAGCACGTGGGTGCGGCCCTTCTTGGGGGGCACGTAGGTGTGGACCTCGCGCCCAAAGGTGACGAGCCCCACGCGGTCGCCGCTGCTGACGGCGGAGAACGCCATCATGGCGGCGAGGCGGGCGGCGACGCGCCGCTTCTGCGCGCCGCGCGTGCCGAACCACATGTCGCCGCTGCAGTCCATGAGAATCAGCACCGTCAGCTCGCGCTCCTCGGTGTAGACCTTGACGTGCGGCTCGCCCGTGCGCGCGGTGACGTTCCAGTCGATGGTGCGCGGCTCATCGCCGGGGGCGTAGAGGCGCACCTCGTCAAACGACATGCCGCGCCCCTTGAACACCGACTGGTACTGCCCCGCCATCTGCTGGCTCACGAGGCGGCGGGTGTAGATCTCGATCTGCCGGATCTCGGCGAGCAGCTCGCGCGACGCCTCCTCGCGCTGCCGCGCGCCGTGGTCGGGGGAGGGCGGCATCAGGGCACCTCCACCGCCTCGAGGATGCTCTGGATGAGGCGGTCGCTGCTGATGTCGCGCGCCTCGGCCTCGTAGGTGGGAATCACGCGGTGGCGCAGGACGTCGGGGGCGAGCGCCTTGATGTCCTCCGGGATCACGTAGCCGCGCCGCTTCATAAAGGCGTGGGCGCGGGCGGCGCGCGCGAGCCAGACGCTGGCGCGAGGGCTGGCGCCAAACTGAATCAGGTCGGTGAGGCCCTCGAGCCCCTTGACCTTGCTCGGCTCGCGGGTGGCGAAAATGATCTTGAGGATGTACTCCTTGACCTTGTCGTCGAGGTACACCTCGTTGATGGTGCGCTGGGCGGATTCGAGCTGGGCGGGGGTGATGACCTTGCGGACCTCGGGGCGGTCGGGGCTCAGCTGGCGGTCCATGATGACTCGCTCCTCGTCGAGGGTCGGGTAGCCCACCTTGACGAGCATCATAAAGCGGTCCACCTGCGCCTCCGGCAGCGGGTAGGTGCCCTCTTGGTCGATGGGGTTCTGGGTGGCCATCACGAAAAAGGGCCTGTCGAGGGGGTAGGTGGTGTCGCCGATGGTGACCTGCCGCTCCTGCATGGCCTCTAGGAGCGCGCTCTGCACCTTGGCGGGGGCGCGGTTGATCTCGTCGGCGAGCACCAGCTGCGAGAAGATGGGGCCCTTCTTGGGGGCGAACTCCCCGGTCTTTTGGTTGTAGATCATGGTGCCGACGAGGTCGGCGGGCAGGAGGTCGGGGGTGAACTGTATGCGCTGGAAGCGGGCGTCGAGGGTCTGCGCGAGGGTGTTGACGGTGAGGGTCTTGGCGAGGCCGGGGACGCCCTCGAGCAGGATGTGGCCGCCCGTGAGGAGGCCGAGGAGGATGCGCTCCACCATGGTGCGCTGGCCGACGATGACCTTCTCGACCTCGTTGACGACGTCGTCGATGAAGGCGCTCTCTTTGCGGACAAGCTCGTTGATGACGCGGACGTCCTGCTGCATGGTTGGCTCCGGGGCTGTGGAAGGGGGCTGTGGGAGGGGGGCTGTGGGCGTGAGCGCCCCAAAGGTGGTC
>VGTA01000029.1 GCA_016874875.1 Deltaproteobacteria bacterium
CCCAGGACCCCCACGCCCCCCAGGCCGCCATCGTCATGGCCGCCGGCAAGGGCACCCGCATGCGCTCGCGCACCAACAAGGTGCTCCACGAGGTGGCGGGGGTGCCCATGATCGAGCGCGTGGTGCGCGCCGCCCTCGACGCTGGCGTGCGGCGGGTGGTGGTGGTGCTCGGGCACCAGTCGGAGGAGGTGCAGGCGCACCTGCGGCGGGTCTTTGCGGAGGGGGAGGGCGCCCACATCACCTGGGCGATCCAGGCGGAGCAGCTGGGCACGGCGCACGCGGCGCAGTGCGCCCTCCCCGCCCTCGAGGGCTTTGAGGGGCGCGTGTGGATTCTCTCCGGCGACACGCCGCTCATCCACGCGGGGCTGTTCGCCCGCCTCAACGCCGCCTGCCCCCACGCCGCCCTCGCCGTGGCGGGCATGCGCCTCCACGACCCCGCCTCCTACGGGCGGCTGCTCACCGACGCGCGCGGCCTCTACGCCATCCGCGAGGCGCGCGACTGCGCCCCCCACGAGCGCGCGGTCCGCGACGTCAACGCCGGGCTCTACCGCGTGGACGCCGCTCTCCTGCGCGCCGGCCTCGCCACGCTCAAGCGCGAGAACGCCCAAGGGGAGTACTACCTCACCGACCTCGTCTCCTACGCCCGCGCCCTGCAGGACGCCGCGGGGGCGTCGGGAGAGGAGGCGGGGGCGGGGGTGGGGTGTTGTGTTTTTGAGGGCGACGACGTGGAGGCGCTCGAGGGCGTCAACGACCGCGTGGACCTCGCGCGCGCCGAGGCGAGCGCGCAGCGGCAGCTCGCCCTCGCGGCGATGCGCGGCGGCGCCACGCTCCTGCGCCCCGAGACCGTGCGCCTGAGCGCCCACGCCGCCCTCGGCGAGGACGCGCTCGTGGAGGAGGACGTGACCCTGGTGGGGCGAGTGGCGGTGGGGCGGGGCGCGCGACTCGGGCGGGGCTGCCGCCTAGAGGGCTGCGTGGTGGGCGAGGGCGCCGTCGTGGGGCAGGGGGCGCTCCTCAAGGGCGTCACCCTCGCCGCGGGCGCCGTGGTCCACCCCTACAGCCACCTCGAGGGCGCCGAGGTGGGCGCCGGCGCCGAGGTGGGCCCTTTCGCCCGCCTCCGCGAGGGCACCCGCCTCGCCGCCCGCGTCAAGATCGGCAACTTTGTGGAGACCAAGAAGGCCACCTTCGGCGAGGGCGCCAAGGCGAGCCACCTGAGCTACCTCGGCGACGTGGACGTGGGCGCGCGCGCCAACGTGGGCGCCGGCACCATCACGTGCAACTACGACGGCTACCGCAAGCACCACACCCACATCGGCGAGGGCGCCTTTATCGGCTCCGACACGCAGCTCGTCGCCCCTGTGGCGGTGGGCGCCGGCGCCTTTGTGGCAGCGGGCAGCACCGTCACCCGCGACGTCCCCCCCGACGCCCTCGCCCTCTCGCGCGCGCCGCAGGTGGAGCGCGAGGGCTGGGCGGCGCGCTTCCACGCGGAGCGGCGCGCCGCCAAGCCCTGAGCGCCCTCCCCCCCTCAGCTCACAGCGGCGGCGCGAGCAGGTTGCGCTCGGCGAGGGGCAGCGCGTACACCCCAAAGCGCCCCGCCGCCGCGTAGAGCGTGTCGCCCTCGAGGGTGAAGCTCGCGCCCCAGCCGTTCACCGGGAAGAACGCCTGCGGCGTGATCCGCGCGGGGTCGCTGAGGTCCATCAGCAGCACCCCGCCGCCCACGCTGAACACCGCGCGCCCGCCGCGCACGTCCACGAGGCTCGCCCACTGGTCGCTCACCTCCTCGCCGAGGAGCGCGAGGTCGCGCAGCCCAAAGACCGCCACGCGGTCGAACCGCTCGCGCGCCGCCTCCTCCGCCGTCGCGCCCTCCAACGCCACAGACGCGTCATAGTAGCCCCACCCGTAGGCGGGCGAGTGCGTCACCACCAGGCGCTCCTCGCCCCCCACCGCGTCGAGGCGCACGGCGTCGAGGGTGCGCTCCTCAAAGAGGTGGCGGGACACGAGCGTGGCGCGCGTCTCGGCGTCGTTGAGGCGCACGAGGTTGAGCGACGACTCCGCGCCCCGCGGCCCCCAGGTCTGGTCGCGCGTCACCGCGAGGTCGCCGCGGCGGAGGAGGAGGCGCCCGGGCAGGTTGACCGCCGCGCCCACGCGCGGCGCGCGCGGGTCGGCGAGGCGGACGGGGCGCGTGAAGTGGCGCACGTAGCTCACGCGGTCCCCCTCCACCGTCACGGGCAGGTGGTACGAGTAGTAGAGCACGTCGCCGTCGGCCACCACGCCCTCAAGGCGCTCCTCGGCGGGGCGGGCGACGCTCGCCGCCACGGCGGGGGCGTCGAGGTCGCGCAGGTCGATCACGTCGAGGGCGAGCGAGCCCCAGTAGCGCTCGCGGTCGTACTCATAGCACTGGCCGCGGCGCGAGGACTCGACGGCGGCGGCGGGCGCGTCAAACTCCACCGCGGCGCACGAGCTGTAGTCGATGTCGTAGGAGTAGTTGTAGGAGTTCTCGTCGCCCTGCCTGCGCAGCGCGCCCTGGCAGACCTGCACCTCGCCCACGCAGGTGAACGCCCCGCCCGCCTGGCGCTCGCAGCGCACGTCGCCCATGGAGATCTGGCAGGCGCGGGGCTCGCCCGTCGTCTCGCCCGTCGTCTCGCCCGTCGTCTCGCCCGCCGTCTCGCCCGCCGTCTCGCCCGCCGTCTCGCTGCCAAAGAGCTCATAGCACTCGGGGAGCGCGCCCTCCTCGCGGGGGGCGCCCACGCTGCACACCTCGTAGCGCCCGAGGCTCTCGCGCTGCGACACGCGGCGCTCCAGCGCCACCGCCCCCGCCAGCGGGTGGAGGCGCAGGCTCCCGCCGCCCCACCAGTAGCCGCCGCAGCCCCAGCAGCCCCAGTCGTCGCCGTAGGAGTAGCCGTAGTAGCCCTCGTCCTCGGAGAAGCGGTCGGTCAGGTCGAGGGCGCCGCGCGCGCGGGGGGCGGCGGGGTCGCTGAGGTCAAAGAGGCTGAGCTTCACCTCGCGCCGGGAGTCCTGGCGCGCCTCGTCGTAGGTCCAGCGGTTCTCCGTCGCCACAAACACATCGCCGAGCTGGCGGACGTCGGCGAAGGCGGGCACCGCCACCTCCGCGAGCGGCTCCGCCGTGTCCACGTCCGCGCCCACCGGCATCACCTGCAGGCGCGCCGGCTCCATGTCGCGGCCGTTGTCGTACCAGCCGTAGTAGAGGTCGTTGGAGCCGCGCAGGCGCACGGCGTGGCGCGCGGGGCCCTCGCCCACAAAGAACACGCGGCTCAGCTCCGGGGCGAGGTCCACCTCCCCGAGCAGCGCCGGCGCGTCGGGGTCGGCGCGGTCGTAGAGGCTCAGACTCAGCTCCGAGAGGTTGCCCACCACGCCCTCGGCGGGCTCAAAGCTGCGGCGGACGGGGCTGCTGTGCGCCATCACCCCGCGCGCCGTCACGCTGCGCTCCGAGAACGTGAACATCTGCACGCCGCTGCGCCACGACCCCTCAGCGTCATCGTAGCCCGAGAAGGGCAGCAGCACCAGCCCCGTCTCCACCACGCCGTCAGGGCCCGCCGCCTCCACCGCGTCCTCGATCACCGAGAAGGCGCGGTCGTCCCACTGCGCCTCCGACCACGACCAGCCGCGGAGGTCCCCCGCCGCGCGCGCCACAAAGGGCTCCGTGAGCGCGAGGTCGGTGCTGTAGAGGCTCACGGCGATGGAGCGCGCCTCGCCGCCCACCTGGTCGTCCTGCCCCACGCCCACCAGGCGCGAGTCGTCAAACACGGGGCGGAAGAAGTCGTTCCAGCCCGAGATGATGTACTCGGCGCGCTCCTCGATGAGCCCGTCGGGGGTGATGGAGAAGGCGTGGAAGGGGTCCACGCGGCGGTAGGTCACAAAGAAGGCGCGGTCGCGCATAAAGAGGCTGGCGTAGAGGTCCTCGCCCTCCCCAAAGCGCGCGCTGTCGATGGCGGTGGGGGCCTGCAGGTCGCTGATGTTCCAGGTGCTCACCACCGAGCCGCTGCGCCAGTCGGCGCTCACCACGCGCAGCACGTCGCCCTCGATGTGGAGGTCGTTCTTGCGGCGCACGTAGCCGTCCACCGGCACCGCCCCGCCCGCGACGATGGCGCCGCTCGGGTCGGAGATGTCCACGAGGCTCACGTAGGTGCCGTCCCACGTGTCGCCGTCGCGCCAGTACCAGCCCTGCTGGCGCGCGATCAGGAGCGTGGTGGGGGTGGCCTGGATGTCCGCCACGTACCCCCCGAGGTCGAGCTCCCCCGCCTGCGTCACCTCCGCGCGCGCCGCGCTCACGCTGAAGCTGCGGAGGACGGTGCTCGCGCCCGTGGACCAGTCGTTGGCCACCACGTAGAGCGCGTCCCCCGCCATGCTGCGGGTGAGGCGGCTGCTCTGGATGTACCCCGGGACGGGCCTGTAGCTCACGAGGGCGGGCGCCGCCGGGTCGCGCACGTCCACGAGCGCCACCAGCCCCCCGTTAAAGCTCTCCACGCTCAGGTCCTCGCGCCCGCCCCAGTACCCCCACCAGTTGTTGAGGAGCACGAGGGCGTAGCCGTCGAGCAGGTACATCTCCACGGGGGAGCCGGCGAGGGCGAGGCGGCTGAGCACGCGCGGGCGGCTCGGGTCGGCGATGTCGACGAGCTGCAGACCGCGGTAGGCGTTGAGGTTGGCGAGCAGGCCGGGGCGGACCACGCGGTAGATGTCGCCCTCCTCCACCGTGCGCTCCTCCGCGCCGCCCTCGTTGGCGTCCGCCGAGGGCGCCTCGGCGTCGCGCGAGCCGTCGCGCGCCGCTTCGTCGCGCTGGCCTGAGGCGGAGAGGAAGTCGCTCTGCCCCTCCTCCACCTCCTGACGCCCATCGCCGCCCATGGGGGGCGGCGCCTCCACCCCGCCCACGGGCTCGTTGGGGACGCCCCCGGGCGCGGCGCCGGGGTCGTTGGGGCCGCACGCGCTCAGCGTCGCGCTCAGCCCCAGCAGGGCGCACGCAGCGAGGGCGGTGAGGAGCGCGCGCGGGCGAGCGCATTGGGGGCGGCGGGGGTCGTGAATACGCCCTTGGGGCGGCGCGTCCTGTGGGGATGCGCTGCGGGGGGTTGCTTGTGGAGCGTGCTGTGGCATGAGAGTCCTCCTGTGGGTGGGGTCGCTGCGTGAAGAGCAAGATACACGCCACGCGGGTCGCCCTCCTCACAAAAATGCTCCCCACGCGCCCGCCCCGCGGCGTGAGGCGGCGTGAGGCGGCGTGAGGCGGCGTGAGGCGGCGTGAGGCAGCGTGAGGCGGCGTGAGGCGGCGTGAACCCGCGTTTACGCCTCGCCCCGCGCTGTTCTCTTTTAGGGCGCCGCGCGCAAGAGCGGCAGCAGGCTCGGCGCCAGCCCCCCCGCCAGGAGCGCCGCCAAGAGGAGCGACAGCCCCACGAGCTCCCGCGGCAGCCCCTCGAGGCGGGCGTTGGGCAGCGACGGGGGTCCAAAGAAGACGCGAAAGTGGACGCGGACGATCCCAAAGGCGAGGGCGCTGAGCGCGCTCGACATCAGGAGCGCGCCGAGGACCGAGTGCGTGGCCTCGCCGCTGAGCAGGAGCTCCACGGCGATAAAGTCGAGGCTGCCGGGGAGCGCCGCGGCGCTCAGACTCAGCAGGAGGCCCGCGCGCGCCAGCTTGGGCATGTGGTCGCTGAGGCCGTGGCGCGTGTGCAGGCTGAGCGCCCCCACCCGCGCCTCCACGAGCGCGTAGACCAAGACCAGCCCCACCTCCGCCAAGAGCATCGCCGACCAGAGCAGCTCGCCGCCCGTGAAGCCCGCCGCGGAGCGCGGGTCGATGAGCCCCACCATCAGGAGCGTGTGGGACGCCGCCAGCGAGCAGCCCAGGGCGCGCCCGAGGGAGCGCTGCGTGATGCCCGTGAGCGCGGCGAGGAGCGCGAGGGCGAGGAGCGCGGTGGTGAGGAGCTGCGCGCCCTCGGCGTGCGCGTGCATGCCCGGGTGCACTACCCGCGCGAGCAGCACCACCCCCCCGAGGGGCGCCGCGAGCAGCACGCTCGAGGCGCAGAGGCCCCGCGAGAGCTGGTCGAGCAGCCCCGTGGAGAGCGGCGGCACCCCGAGGCGCAGCGCCGCCGCCGCCAAGAAGAGGGTGAGCGGCAGCGCGCCGAGCCCCGCCTCAGGCGCCGGCAGCGCCAGACTCGGCGCCGCGAGCACCCCGAGCCACATCAGCCCCAGACTCACCCACAGCGCCACGCGCGCCGGGCGACTCGGGACGCTGAGCGCGGGCACGAGCCCCGAGAGCGTCTCGGCGAGCGCCACCGTGAGCAGGTCGCCGGCGATCAGCCCGAGCAGCGTGGTGGCGAGGCGCGTGAGGGCGCGGCTGAGCGCCTGGCTGTGCGCGACGCGCCGCGGCAGCGCCATGATCACGGCGAGGGCGCTCAGCGACACGGAGGGCGCGAGGGTGTAGCTGAGGCGGTCGGCGGTGGCGGTGAGCCCCCACAGCGACGCGCTCACGCTCTGCCCCCCGCCGAGCGACCACAGCAGCGCGGCGATGGAGGCGAGCAGGGCGACGACGGCGCCCACGAGCGCCACCCAGCGCGCCTCGTCGGGCTCGGAGAGGCGCGCGCGCCACGCGGCGATGAGGACGACGAGCGCCGACAGCAGCGAGAGGGCGACGGGACTCACGGGCGCCCCTCCCCGCCGCCGAGGCGGCGCGCGAGGGCGCGGTCGAGGGCGTCGAGGCGGGTGAGGGCGCGCGTGACCTGCTGCCACACCCAGCGCAGGGCGTCGTCAAAGTACCAGCGGTCGAGCGAGGCGCGGTAGAGCGCCAGCTCCCAGCGGCTCGGCAGGCGCCCCTCGCGGTGCGCGCCGCGCGCGTGGAGGTCTTGGCCGCTGATGCGCATCAGGCGGTTGCGGTCCTGCAGCGCCGACGGCGAGCGCACGATCTGCCAGGTGCGCAGGCTCGCGTGCCCCACCATGTGCAGCAGCACGAGCGTGTGGAGGCCGAGGGCGACCTCCACCCACATCAGCCCCACCTGCGACACCGAGGCGTAGGCGAGCGCGCTCTTGACGTCCCCCTGCACCCGCGCGCTCGTGGTGGCGTGCAGCGCGGTGACGGCGCCGATGACGCCCACCAGCCAGGGCGCCGCCGGGTGCGCCTCGATGAGCGGCGACAGGCGCATGAGCAGGAATGGCGAGGCGTGAATCGACAGCGCTCCATAGAACACCGCGCTCGACGGCGTGGCGTGGCCCGGCAACGTCCGCGAGCTCGAGAACTGCGTGGAGCAGGCGGTGGCGATGACCGAGCACAGCGCCCTGCAGCTCGACGACCTCCCCGACGAGGTGCGCGCAGGGCTAGCGCGCTCGCTGATGAGCGGTCCGGCGCAGCCCGACGGCCTGGTGAGTCTTGAGGAGCTCGAGCGCCTGCACATCGCGCGGGTGCTGCGGGCGGTGGAAGGCAACAAATCCGCCGCGGCGCACATCCTCGGGGTGGACCGCAGCACGCTCTACCGCAAGCTAGAGCGCGGCTGAGCGCCCCGCGTCACACCCCGCGGCGGTCGGCGGGGACCTGGTAGCTGCGCAGCAGCTCCTGGTTGCGCGCGCGCACCTGCGCGCCGTCGAGCACGATCCAGCCCTTCTCGTGCGTCCGCAGCTCCACCACGCCCTCGCAGCGCTCTAGGAGCGCCACGAGGTGGTTGAGGTCGCGCACCCGCTCGCCGTTCACCTCGGTGATGACCTCGTAGTAGAACTCGTCGTAGCCCACGTTGGTCTCGTCGGAGAGCACCTGCGCGAGCACCACCACCTCCGTGACCTCAGGGGTGCGCTGCGCGGAGTGGTAGAAGTAGCGCAGGGCGGGCGGGGCGGCGCTGATGTGGCGCCAGGTCTGCAGGTACTTGCGCGTGAGGGGCTGAAAGACGAGTCCGCCGTAGATGAAGTAGCGATTCTCGATGTCCTCTTCGCGGGGCACGAGGCAGGGGCTGGCGCTGAGGGGAATCTCCACCTCGCGCTGCTCGCCGGCGCGCGTGAGCGAGACGCGCACGCGGTCGCCCTCCGCGAGCTCGCTGAGGTGGGCGGAGAGGCTGGTGCGGTACTTGTCGCGGTAGAGGATGGTGCCCATGTTGGAGATCTCGTAGTGGTCGATCGTGTGCAGCACGTCCTCGGGGTGGATGAGGCCCCAGGAGGAGCTGCCGAACTCCACGGTGGTCACGAGCAGCCCGCTGCGCGAGGCGGGCACCCGGAAGCGGCGCCGGAGCGCAGGATTCTCCAGGGTCTGCATGGTGAGGCCGAGCGACGAGAAGCGCACGAGGGCGCGCCCGGCGCGGGCGCTCCGCAGGAAGTTCTCGATCACGGGCGTGGGGATCATCTGCCCGCTGTTCTCCGACTCGGTGTGCTTCTGGAAGGCGATGCCCACCACCGCGCCCTCCTCGTTAAAGACGGGGCCGCCGCTGTTGCCGGGGTTGATGGCGGCGTCGATGGTGACGCACAGGAGGCTGCGCCAGCTGTGGCTGTAGGTGTCCACCTCCACGCGCGACACCACGCCGTTGGTGATGGAGACCTGCTCGCCCCCGGTGGGGAAGCCCACCACCTCCACCTGGTCCTTGAGCTCCGGGAGCGGCCCGAGCTCGGCGGGGGTGAGCTCGCTGAGGAAGGACTCGTCCTCCACGGAGAGCAGCGCGAGGTCGGCGTCGTGGCAGATGGAGCGCACGCGCGCCACCACCTTGTCGGGGGAGGTGAGCTTCTGCACCTGGATAAAGGTGGCGTCGTTCACCACGTGGGCGCCTGTGAGAATCTCATTCTGGCCGATGTAGACGCCCGAGCCCGTCCCTTTCTGGCTGCGCTTGGTCTGCCACGGGATATCGAAGCAGGATTCCATGTGGGTCGTGAAGACTCTGAGGACGGGGGAGTGATACATAGGCGTGGGGCTCTCCGAGGGGGGTGTGAGGCGGGGGGCGATGAGGGCAAAGGGCGATGAGGGCAAAGGGCGATGAGGGCAAAGGGCGATGAGGGCAAAGGGCGAGACTATAGGCGCGCGGAGGGGCGCGGTCAAGGGGCAGGGGCGCGCCTCACGGGCAGGGGACGAGCGAGGTGATCCAGGCGGCCATGGCGAGCACCTCGGGGGACTCGGCGGTGTAGACGGAGCCCTGGAAGTGCCCGTCGTAGAGGCGCAGCGTCAGGACGCTCGCGTCGCCGTCGCCCGGGGTGAGGAAGGGGGCGAGGGCGCCGTAGACGGCGACCATCGCCTCGGGGGAGAGCGGCGTGTTGAGGACGACGCCGGGGAGCGCGAGGTCGTTGCCGGGGTCGGGGGTGGCGTCGTGGCAGGTGCTGCAGACGGCGGCGAGCACGGCGCCGGGGGCGGCGCGCGCGGCCTCGTTGTAGAGGGCGAGCGTGGCGGGCAGGAGGGGGCCGCAGTCGTCTCGGAGGGGGGCGGGCGGGGGCGGCGGGGGCGCCCCCAGCGCGCCGGCCTGGGGGGGGGGCGTCGCCCCTCCCACGTAGAGCCCAAAGGGGGGCTCCTCGCCCCCCTCGCAGGCGGCGAGGGGCGCGAGCAGCGTGAGCGTGAGCGCGCGGGAGAGCGCCATAGGGGAGATGAGGCGAGAGTGGCGAGAGCGGCGAGAGCAGCGGGGAGGGCGCATAGGGGAAATCCAGTGTGGGGGGGGCAGCCGGGACTCAAGGGACGCGACGCGCGGCGTGTCGTGGGCGCGCGGCGGCTCTCCAAGAGAACAAAAGGACAAAAGAAAGCTATGAAAGATCAACACAGAAAAAAACTTTGGATTTTTTTAGGGGCACATTCTAAAGGGCGCATGTCCCCGCGCGCGTCGCGCCCCGCGCGCGCTCGCTCCCCCTCCGTCACTCTTCCGTCACTCTCTCGGAGAGCGCCTTATGGTGATCTTGTCCGTCCTCTTCTTGGGACTCCTCCTCGCCGGCGTGCTCGAGCTCTGGGCCCACCAGCGCAAGGTCGCGAGCATCCCGATCCGCGTGCACGTCAACGGCACGCGCGGCAAGTCCTCCGTGACTCGCCTCATCGCCGCCGCCATCCGCGCGGGCGGCAAGCGGGTGTTCGCCAAGACCACCGGCACGCTGCCGCGCATGATCTTCCCCGACGGCACCGAGTACCCTGTCTACCGCCCCTCCAAGGCCAACATCATCGAGCAGCTCCGCATTTTCGCCGTGGCCGCCGAGAACAAGGCGGAGGTCATGGTGATCGAGTGCATGGCGCTGCAGCCCACGCTGCAGGTGCTGTGTGAGCTCAAGCTGGTGCGCGCCACCCACGGCGTCATCACCAACGCCCGCGCAGACCACCTCGACGTGATGGGGCCCGACGAGGTGAACGTGGCGGAGGCGCTCCTGGGCACCACCCCCGTGGGCGCCAAGCTGTTCACGTGCGAGCGCGACTACGTGGAGCTGTTTGAGGCCGCGTGCGCCGACCGCGGCAGCCAGCTCGAGCTGGTGACGCTCGCGGAGGCGCAGCAGGTGACGGACGAGGAGATGCTTCAGTTTGCCTACGTGGAGCACAAAGACAACGTGGCGCTCGCCCTGCGCGTGGCCGCCTCGCTCGGCATCCCGCGCGCCGTGGCGCTCGCCGGCATGCACGCCGTCACCCCCGACATCGGCGCGCTGCACGAGTACGCGCTCAACTACTTTGGGCGCCGCATGGTGCTGATCAACGGCTTCGCCGCCAACGACCCCGAGTCCACCGAGATCATCTGGGACATCGCCCTCGAGCGCCACAAGGACGTGGATCGCCGGGTGATGATCATCAACTGCCGCTCCGATCGCCCCGACCGCACCAAGCAGATGGGCGAGTGCGTGCCCCTGTGGGCGCCCGCCGACTACTACGTGGTGATCGGCAGCGGCGTCTATCCCTTTATGCGCGCCGCCCTCGACGCCGGCATCTCCCCCTCGCGCCTCGTGTACGCCGAGCGCCTCAGCGGGGTGGAGATCTTTGAGAAGCTGCTGGGCATCTCGTCGAGCAACACGATGTTTATGGGCATCTGCAACATCAAGGGCCCGGGGCTCGAGCTGGTGAGCTACTTTGAGAACCGCTCCACGTCGACGGTGATTCGCTGAGCGCGCCCGCCGCTCTCCCGCCGCTCTCCCGCCGCTCTCCCGCCGCTCTCCTCCTCTACCTCTCCCGCTCTCCTCCCCTCCTCCTCTCCCTCTCTCCCTCTCTCCCTCTCTCCCTCTCTCCCTCTCTCCCTCTCTCCCTCTCTCCCCCTCTCCCCCCTGCGCCGCACGGCGCCAGAGTCAAGACATGGAAGACCTCATCATCACCTCGATAGGGCTAGGACTCCTCGTGAGCCTCGTCTTCTCAGAGGTCCTCGGGATCGCCGCGGGCGGCATGGTCGTGCCGGGCTACTTTGCCCTCTACCTCGACCAGCCCGCTATGATTCTGACGACGCTCTTGGTGGCCTATGTCACCTACGCCATCGTCCACTCCCTCAGCTCGTTCGTGATCATCTACGGGCGCCGCCGCACGGTGCTCATGATCATCACCGCCTTCCTGCTCGGGGCGCTCCTGCGGCACTTTGGGCAGGTGCCCATCGCCGACTCCGGGCTCGACATCAAGGTGGTGGGCTACATCATCCCCGGCCTGATCGCCATCTGGATCGATCGCCAGGGTCTCGTGGAGACGCTCTCGGCGCTCACCATCGCCAGCGTGCTGGTGCGTCTCGGCCTCATCCTCATCAACGGCGGGGAGCTCTTGCAATGAAGAAGATCTACTGGAGGCCCTCGGGGGTCTCGCGCAGCATGATGTTGATGATGTCGGCGCTCGCCATCGTCGGGATGATCGCGGTGGAGTCTTTTAAGACCAAGAACCGCCAGCGTATGTATGACGAGAAGCTCAAGGCGGCGCAGCTGATGTCGCAGTCGATGTCGGCGCTCGCCGAGCGGCGCGCGGCGGTGGCGGGGCACATCGACCTCGAGGACGACCCCACCCGCTCCGGCATGATCGGCGCGCTCATGAGCGACATCACCTCCACCTCGGGGCACCTGCAGGCCAAGCAGACCACCGTCAACCCCAACTGGGCCGCCGTCATGGTGGACCTGTACCGCCGCGCCAAGCTCAAGGCGGGCGACACGATCGCCGTGGGCCTCTCGGGCTCGTTCCCCGCCCTCAACCTCGCCACCTACGCCGCGGCGGAGGCGATGGAGCTCAAGGTGGTGTCGATCACGGGGGTGTCGTCGTCGATGTGGGGCGCCAACCTCCCCGAGTTCACCTGGCTCGACATGGAGCGCCACCTGCTCGACCGCAAGATCCTCCGCACCCGCTCCGTGGCGGCCACCCTCGGCGGGGTGGGCGATAACGCGCGCGGGGTGTCGCCCAAGGGGCGCGCGCTGCTCAAGGCGGCGGTGGAGCGCAGCGGGCTGCCGCTCATCACCTCCAAGAGCGAGGACGAGGGCCTCGAGGAGCGCATGGAGATCTACCGCCGCAGCGCCAACGGCGCCGAGATCAAGGCGTACGTCAACGTGGGCGGCAACACGCTGTCGGTGGGCAGCCTCGTGGGCAAGCGCCTCTACAGCGAGGGCCTCAACCTCCACCCCTCGGCGGGGGCGCTCAGCGTGGACTGCGTGATGACGCGCTTCGCCAAGGAGGACATCCCCGTCATTCACATGATTCGCGTGGATCAGCTCGCCGAGCGCTACGGCCTGCCCCTCGCGCCCCGCGTTATGCCTAAGGCGGGGGAGGGCACCATCTTCCTCAAGGCGGAGTACAACATCTCGTTGGTGGTGGGGGTGATCGCGGCGCTCCTCGGTCTGCTGTATGTCTTTATGAAGTCTGATGTCGGCTATCGCATCTTCCACAGCGGGGACCTCAAGGAGGGGGCCAAGCCCCCCGCCCCGATGGTCTGACCCGCCCCCTCGTCCCCCCGCGCCGCGGGCGCCCCTCCCCAGCGCTCCCCAGGGCTCCCCAGCGCTCCCCAGCTCTCCCCAGCTC
>VGTA01000030.1 GCA_016874875.1 Deltaproteobacteria bacterium
CTGTGAGGGGGTTAGACCGCCACGCTCAAGTCGCGCAGCGCGTCATTGAGGGACGTCTTGAGGTCGGTGGAGGCGCCGCGCTCACCAATAATCAGCGCGCAGGGGAGGTGGTAGGTGCCGGCGGGGAACGCCTTGGGGCGCGAGGCGGGCACCACCACCGCGCGGGGGGGCACCGCGCCCTTATAGATCACCTCCACCGCGCCGCGCGCGTCGATGATGGGCGTGCTCGCCGTGAGCACCACCCCCGCGCCGAGCACCGCGCCGCGCCCCACGCGCACGCCCTCCACCACCACGCAGCGCGAGCCGATAAACGCGCCGTCCTCGATGATCACCGGGCGCGCGCTGGCGGGCTCGAGCACGCCGCCGAGCCCCACGCCGCCCGAGAGGTGCACCCCCGCCCCCACCTGCGCGCACGAGCCCACCGTGGCCCACGTGTCCACCATGGAGCCCGCCCCTACGCGCGCGCCGATGTTGACGTAGCCGGGCATCAAGATCACCCCAGGCTCCAAGAAGCTCCCGTAGCGCGCCACGCCGGGGGGCACCACGCGCACGCCCTCGAGGCGGCGCTTGGGGGGCACCTTGTCGAGGTACGCGCACACGCCATCGTCCATCGGCGCGCTCTTGCTCACGCGGAAGTAGAGGAGGATCGCCTCCTTGACCCACGCGTGCACGCGCCACTCGCCGCCCGCCTCGCCCGCCTCGCCCGCATCGCCCGCCTCGGGGGGCGACGCCACGCGGAGGAGTCCGAGGTCGAGGTCCTCCACCGCCGAGCGCGCCGCGCGCTCCACCTCCTCGTCGAGGGGGCGCGCCCCGGCGAGGGCGGCGGAGATGAGCGCGGCGCGGGGGTCGGCCTCGATTTGGTCTGCGGAGAGGGCGTGGGGGGGCGTGGGCATGGCGGAGGCTCCTCGTGTGTCTCGCGCTCGCGGGCGCGAAGTGAACGCAAGAGCCTAAGAGCGCGGCGGCGCGGCTGTCAACGCGGGCGAGCCCACGAGCGCGCGCGCGAGCCACGAGAGCGGGTGCGGCGGCGCGGCGCCTCGCAGGCGCGCGCTCTGCGCGCGGCACGAGTAGCCCGTGGCGAGGGGGCGCGCGGCGGGGGGGCGCGGCGGCGCGGCGTCCTCGCTGAGCGGCGGGAGCGCGCCGTCGAGGTCGCGCGCGGCGTCGAGGGCGTCGAGGGCGGGGCGCCAGCTCATGTCAAACACCCCCGCCGACTCCTCGACGTGCTCCGCCTCATGCCCAAAGACCCCGCACATGCCACAGCAGCCCACGCTCGCCACCGAGAGCGGCGCCCCCAGCCGCTCAAACACGCGCCCCCACTGCGCCATCGCCTGCGGCGCCAAGGCGCGCTCCGTGCAGTGCCCAAAGAGCGAGGCGGGGGGGGCGTGGGCGAGCGCCCCGGCGGGCAGGAGGTCGAGGTGGGCGGCGAGCCACTCCTGCGGCAGCAGCACCTCAAAGCCGAGCCCGGCGCCCCCCCGCTCAAACACCTCCTGGTACTCATCGCGGTAGGTGAGCGCCACGGCGGGGTCCACCGCCACGAGCGACACCCCCGCGGCGGCGAGGGGGCGCAGGAGGCGCGCCTGCTCCTCGGCGCAGCGGGCGAACTCCTCAAGGCGCCCCTTCACGTAGTAGCCCTTGCCGTTGGGGCGGAAGGGCGCCACGAACGGCAGCGCGCCGAGCGCCTCGAGCGCCACATAGGAGTCCACCAGCACGTCGGCGTCAAAGAAGGCGCTAAAGGCGTCGGGCACGAGCACCACGGCGCGCGCGCGCTCCTCCGCCGAGAGCGCTGCGAGGGCGTCGGGGGTGGCGGCGCGCGCGCCGAGGCCCCTGAGGCGGGCGAGGGCGGAGCGCGGGCTGAGGGCGGGGGCGTCCACGAGCCCCACGAGGCGGCGCGAGAGGGCGCGCGCCAGCGGGTTGCCGCTCAGGAGGTTGGCCAGGCGCGGCGCCCGCGCGCCGAGCGCCGCCCCCGCCTCAAGGGCGCCCACGAGGTAGTCGCGCAGGGGGCGCGGGTAGCGCGCGTGGTAGAGGCGCAGGAAGCGCGCCTTGAGGCGCGGCACGTCCACCTTGACGGGGCAGTGCGTCGCGCACGCCTTGCACGAGAGGCAGCCGCTCATCGCCTCATAGACCTCGTGCGAGAGGTCGGGGGCGGGCGCGGCGGCGCCGGGGCGGGCGCGGAGGGCGCGGGCGAGGGCGAGCGGGAGGGTGAGCGGGAGGGTGAGCCAGCGCGCCGCGCCCCCCCGCGCCGCCCGCGCCGCCGCGCGCGCCGCCTCCCCAAACGGCTCGAGGTCCGCCGCCGAGAGCGCGTGCCCCTCATCGGCGAGGGCGCGGAGCCACGCGCGCATCACCCCCGCGCGCCCCTTGGGCGAGTGGAGGCGGTCGCGGCGCACCTTGGAGGAGGGGCACATGATGTGGTCGGGGTGGTAGTCGAGGCACTGCGCGTTGCCGTTGCAGTGGACCGTGGACACGAACGCCGCGAGCGCCGCCGGCTGCACCCCGCGGTCCGCGTGCGCCCGCAGGGGGCTCGCCAGCTCCATGAGCGACGCCCGCGACCCCGCCGGCGTGGCCACCTTGCCGGGGTTGAGCTGGTTGTGGGGGTCAAAGAGCGCCTTGACCTCCTGCAGCGTGGGGTAGAGCGGCCCAAAGACCTCGGGGCTGTAGGCGCTGCGGACGCCCTTGCCGTGCTCCCCCCAGATCACGCCGCCGTAGCGCCGCGCGAGCGCCGCCACCTGGTCGGAGACGCGCAGCAGGCGCTCCTCGTCGGCGGGGTCGAGCAGGTTGAGGGCGGGGCGCACATGGAGGCAGCCCACGTCCACGTGCCCAAACATGCCGTACTCGAGCCCCTCGGCGTCGAGGAGGGCGGTGAACTCCGCCACGTACTCCTTGAGGCGCTCGGGGGGCACCACGGTGTCCTCCACGAACGCCACGGGCTTGCGGTCGCCCTCGCGCGCCGCGAGGAGTCCCACGCCCTTCTTGCGGAGGTCCCACAGCGCCGCCTGCTCGGCGGCGGAGCGCGCCACGTAGGCGCCGATGGGGGCGTCGGGCTCCCCAAAGCGCGCGCGCAGCTCCTCCACGCAGCGGGCGGCGCGCGCCTCCACCTCCTCCTCGCTCGCCCCCTCGAACTCGAGCAGGTTCACCGCTCGCGTCTCAGGGCCGCCCGCGCCGCCCCCCGCGCCCTCGCCCCCCTCAAGCGCCGCGCGCACGCGGTGATAGATCACGTCCTGGCGGGCGAGGCGCAGGATGTTCTCGTCGATCGTCTCGATGGAGTTGGGGCGCGTCGCCAAGAGGAGGCGGGCGGAGCCGAGGGCGTCCTCAAAGCGCGCGTAGCGCAAGAGCACCACGCGCCTCGCCGTCGGCAGCGGCGTGAGGCGCACCGTCGCCTCCACCACCACGCCGAGCGTGCCCTCAGAGCCCGAGAGGAGGCGCGTGAGGTCGAGGACGCCCCCCGCGGCGTCATAGACCATCTTGAGGTTGTAGCCTGTGAGGAAGCGGCTCAGCTTGGGGAAGACCCGCTCCACGAGGGGGGCGCGCTCAGCGGCGAGGGTGAGCACCTCGCGGGCGAGGGGCTCGAGGGCGGGGGCGAGCCCCCCCGACGCCAGCTCCTCGAGCGTGAGCGGCGCCACGGTCACGCAGGCGCCGCCGAGGAGGGCGACCTCGAGGCTGAGCACATGGTCGCTGGTCTTGCCGTAGACCATGGAGCCCTGCCCCGCCGCGTCGGTGTTGATCATGCCGCCGAGGGTGGCGCGGCTGCTCGGGGAGAGGTTGGGGGCAAAAAAGCAGCCAAGGGGGGCGAGGGCGTCGTTGAGCTGGTCGAGCACCACCCCCGCCTCCACGCGCGCCCAGCCCTCCTCGGCGTTGACCTCGAGGACTCGCCCAAAGTGGCGCGAGAGGTCGAGGATCACGCCCGTGTTGAGCGACTGCCCGTTGGTCCCTGTGCCCCCGCCGCGAGGGGTGAGGTGCACGTCGCGGTGGGCCTCCTCGGCGAGCAGGGTGAGGGCGAGCTGCACGTCCTCGCGGGTGCGCGGGTAAAGGATGGCCTCGGGGGTGAGCTGGTAGACGCTGTTGTCGGTGGCGCCTACGGCGCGCCGCGCCCAGTCGGCGGAGAGCTCGCCGGAGAAGCTGCGCGCGCGCAGCGCGGCGAGATAGCGCTCTACGGGGGGCGAGAGGGGGGCGCGCGAGGGGAGGGCTGGAATCATCGTGGCGTGGCTCGCGGGGAGTGGGGGTGCGGGGGCGCCGAGGGCGCTCAAAATCTACGCTAAGAGCGCGGCGCGAGTGTAGCGGTTTGAGTCGCGAGGTGGTACCCTCACGCACATCTCAGCGCACGCCGCGCGCCCCTCACGCTCTCCCCACAGGCCCCTCACAAGCCCCTCACAAGCCCCTCACAAGCACTGGAGCGAGGCGATGATTCTCAGCATCCTCCTGCACCCCTTCACGCTCATCGTCGCCCTCATCGTGAGCGTGATCATCATCCGAGACCTCGTGGGGCGCGGGAGCAGCCTGTTCGCCGTCCAAGACCGCGCCTACGCCCACCTCGAGCTCATGGCCAAGCCGGCCGCCGCCGACGCCGCCTGGGAGTCGCTCTCGTACGACCTCAAGGCGCGCCTCAACGACGAGCGGCGCCTCAAGAAGGGCAAGGATTTCGTGGGGCTCCGGCGCCTCACCTACTTTATGAAGCTCTACGCCAAGCTCTACTCCGACGCCAAGCTCACCATCGACTCCGTGAGCCGCGTGGGGCGCGTGGCGCCCCCCAAGGAGATGTACATGGTGCGTCTGCGCTCGCAGCAGAGCGGGGTGCTCCGCATGACGCTCTGGCTCACCCGCGTCCCCTTCCGCGCCGACGGCTGGAGCGTGGCGGAGATCTGCGTGCACCCCGAGAGCGGCAACGTCTACCAGGGCGAGACGCTGACGGGGGCGCCGATGCGCGGGCGCCCGAGCCGCCTCAAGCAGAAGCTCAAGGACCGCGCGCGCAAGCGGGGCGACCGCGACCTCGCGCGCGCCAACGCCGCCGAGCGCAAGGACGCCAAGGGCGCCAAGGCGTAACCCGCCGCCGCCCCCAGCCGCCCCCAGCCGCCCCCCGCCCCGCCCCCCCCCCACGCCCGAGCCCGGTAGGTCGCGCCCCACATAAAAGCGCATCCAGCGCGCCGCCTCCCACACCTCCACCGTCAGGAACCTGCCGTCCCCGGCGGAGTAATAGAACCCGCGCACGTCGCCCTCCGAGGCGCCCTGCGCGTCGAGCAGGAGGGCGCGCGAGCGCCCCTCGGCGTCCTTGAGGTAGGTGGTGGTCTGCGCGTCGCCCACCCCGCGCGCATCATAAGTGTGGTCGATGCTGTCCTCACGCTGACACACCCGCAGCAGCTCGAGGTCGAGGTCCGACTCCTCCGCGAGCTCATAGAGCGTGAACGAGAGGCCGTGGGGCGCGTCGAGGACCTCCACGGCGAGGGGGGGGTAGACGCTGGCGAGCTCATAGCGCGTGGCGCGCTCGCCGGGGCCGAGGGGCTCAAAGCAGGTCACGCCGCTCACGACGTAGCGCCCCGGCCGCCCTGCCGTGAGCTCGAGCGGCGCGCCGACGGTGAGGCCGAGGGGGTTGAACCGCCCGCGGAGGGCGGCGCGGGGGTCAGCGGGCGCGGGGGGGGGCGAGAGAGGGGGGCGGCCGTAGCTCATGAGGGACTCCGACTCGGGGGAGAGCGGCGAGGGGCGGGGGGGGGATGAGGGTTGCGCGAGAGCGCCTCGGGATGCTCTACTTATAGGGTGCTTATAGCATGCTTATAGCGTGCGTTTGGTCTGTGTCATGCGGCCACACGAGCCTCGCTGAGATCTCAAGAGCTTAATCAGATATTTTTTCAGATATTTAAAATATCAGGTGTTTTTCCATGAGCCTCACGCCCCCTCCCTTCGCTGCCCTCAGCGCCCTCAGCCTCCTCAGCGCCCTCAGCCTCCTCAGCGCCCTCAGCCTCCTCAGCGCCTGCGCCGGCGACGGCGAGGCGCCCGCGGGCGAGGGGGGCGTGGGCGACAAATCCGCGACTCCCCCCGCCGCGCTCCCCGCCGCGCCCGCCGACGCGCCCGCCGCGCGGCTCAGCGAGCTGCGCTACAGGGCGCTCGAGCCCCTCCGCGGCGCCTTCACCGGCGCGCCGCTGTGGGTGAGCAACAACCCCGAGGACCTGCGGGGCTTTGGGCTGCTCTCCTCCACGCGCCCGCCCGAGGCGTTCGCGCCGCGCGGCGACGCCTACGGGGTGCCCTACCCCGACCTGCGCGTCGAGGACGAGGAGGCGTGGCGCGCCACGCAGCCCGGCTGCCCCCTCGGCGAGGTGCGGCACATCGACCTCTACCTCGCGCACATCCTGTCGAGCGCGCACCTGAGCGGGACGCGGCGCCTCTCGGTGCAGGTGGAGGCGGGGGCGGCGGGGGCGGTGGCGCGGTGGGCGGCGCGGGTGGGCACCACCACCTGGTCGGACATCTCGGGCTACAAGACCACGCGCGAGGGCTGGCTCGGCGCGCGCGTGGCGGCCTTCCGGCTCGCGTTGAGCGAGGGCGCGCCCCTTGAGGGGCAGCTCACGCTCGCCCCCGGGCAGCGCCACACGCTCGTCACCGTCACCGCCGAGTCGCTGGTGGAGGGGGCGCTGCGCATCGAGGCGGAGGGGGGCTGCGTGGCGGTGCACGTAGCGGCGCACGCCGGCGACCCCCCCACCACGACTCCCCCCTACGCCGCCGGTGACGTGAAGTGGCCAGGCTGGTACAACGGCAAGGGCTACGGGCGCGCCGCAGGGCTCTACGAGGGGGGCGAGTGGGTCGGCGGTGGCGAGCGCGAGCTCAAGAGCGCGCGCGAGGCGTTCGGCTGGCGCCTCTTTGACGCCGCCCACAGCCCCCGCGCGCTCGCCCGCCACGGCGACTCGGCTGAGGTGCTGTTTGGGGGCTACGGCGTGGTCTACGAGGCGCGCCTCAAGCTCCGCAGCGCGGCGCCAGCGTGCGCGTCGGCGCTCGTGTCGTTCACCTCGTACGCCGACCTCGCCCTCAAGGCGGGGGCGGCGCCGCTCGGCGACGCGCGCGCGCCCTCCGCCGCCTACCTCGCGCTCACCGACCCCGCCCGGCGCCCGTCGATGCTGTGGAACGGGCCTCTGCACGCGCGCTACCAGCTGCGCGGCGGCGAGGAGGTCACGCTCACGCGCTCGGTGGTGCTCACGCCGGGGGGGGCGAGCGCGAGCGACCCAGGCGCCACGCCGAGCGGGCTGAGCGCGCCGCTCTTCCGCCTCAACATGGAGCCCGGCGAGGAGCGCGAGGTACGGGTGCGCCTGCCCGTCCCCGGCTACATCGTCGCCCCCGCCGCGCTCACCGTGGAGGTGACGCCGTGCGGCGGCTGAGGGCGGCCACCGCCCCCTCGAGCCCCTCGAGGGTGAGCTCGAACATCGGGAACAGCGCGCCGAGGGCGTCGATGGTGGGGTGCTCCCAGTAGCGGCGCGGCAGGGGGTTGAGCCACGCCGCCCACGGGAAGGCGGCGCGGAGGTCGCGCATGTGCTCGAGGCCCGCCTTGAGGTTGTGGTGGCGGTAGTCGAGGGCGCCGCCCGCGCTCATGAGCTCATAGGGCGACATGTGCGCGTCCCCGAGCACGAGCAGCCGCGCCTCAGCGTCCACGCCGAGCGCGTGGGCGAGGTCGTCGAGGGGGAGGGGGTCGCGGAGCTGCGCGTCCCGAAAGACGTGCTCATAGACGCAGTTGTGGAAGTAGAGCGGGTGGAAGGCGCGGAAGTGGTGGGCGCGGTGGGCGGCGCTGAGGAGGCGCCCCACGAGGTGCGCGAAGTCGTCCATGGAGCCGCCCACGTCCATGAGCAAGACGAGCTTGAGGCGATTCTGGCGCGGGGGGCGCAGGACCACCTCGAGCTCTCCGCACTGGCGGGCGGTGGCGTGAATCGTGGCGTCGAGGTCGAGCTCGTCGGCGCGTCCGTCGCGCCCGAGCGCGCGCAGGCGGCGGAGGGCGGCGCTGAGCTGGCGGGTGTCGAGGGTGAGGTCGGCGCGGTAGGGGGCGAAGCGGCGCTCCGCCGCCACCTGCACCGCGCTACGGCTCCGCCCCTCGCCGCCCACGCGAACGCCGGTGGGGTGCCGCCCGCTGTGCCCAAAGGGGCTCGTGCCGCCCGTGCCCACCCACCTGCTCCCGCCGTCGTGGCGCTCC
The DNA here is from genome assembly GCA_016874875.1 of Deltaproteobacteria bacterium. Lineage (GTDB taxonomy): Bacteria > Myxococcota_A > Bradymonadia > UBA7976 > VGTA01 > VGTA01. Next base: position 8,150 of record VGTA01000030.1, read on the forward strand.
GTCTGCTCGCGCAGGCGCTCCTCGAAACGCCGGCGGAGGCCCTCGAGGTCGAGGCGCTCGAGGCGCGCGAGCGTCTCCTCGTCGAGCGCCGGGAGCGGGAGGGGGGCGCGCAGCCACTCGTCAAGGGCGCTCGGCAGCCCCGCGGGGGGCTCGGCGTCGCCAAAGTAGTGGGCGAAACACTGGTCATAGGCGTCGAGGTGGCGCTCGCGCTTCACGAGGACCGCCCGCCCCACCGCGTAGAGGCGCGAGAGGTCCGCCCCCACGAGCCCGCCCGCGAGGCACTCGAGGAGCGTGAGCCACTCGCGGACGCTCACGGGGACGCCCTGCGCGCGCAGCAGATAAAAGAAGCCCAAGAAGGGGGCGCCCGCGAGCTCCGCGCCCACTCAGCGCCCCCCGCGCCCCGCCAGCGCCCGCGCCGCCGCGGCGAGGTCCTGCTCCTTCTTGAGGAGCGCCCCGAGGAAGGGGACGCGCGCCGCCACCTCCTCCGCCGGCACGCCGCCGCGGCTGAGGGCGCTGAGCCAGTCCACGAGCTCGCTGGTGGAGGGGGGCTTGCGCAGGCCGCTGAGGCCGCGCAGCCAGTAGAAGCGCGTCACCGCCTCGCTCACCAGGCGCCCCTCGAGGTCGGGGTGGTGCACGCGCACGATCTCGCGCATCTGCTCGGGGGTGGGGAAGCTGATAAAGTGAAAGACGCAGCGGCGCAGGAAGGCGTCGGGGAGCTCTTTTTCGTTGTTGCTGGTGATCACCACGAGGGGGCGGTGGACCGCCACGTGGGCGTCCCCGGTCTCATAGACGGCGAACGACATCGCGTCGAGCTCGTGGAGGAGGTCGTTGGGGAACTCCAGGTCCGCCTTGTCCACCTCGTCGATCAAGACCACGCAGGGCTCAGGGCTGAGGAAGGCGCGCCCGAGGGCGCCGTAGCGGATGTACTTGCGGGCGTCCGCCACGGCGCCCGCGGCGGCGTTGAAGCGGCTGTCGTGGAGGCGCTGCACGGCGTCGTAGGTGTAGAGGCCCTCCTGCGCCTTGCTCGTGCTCTTGACGTGCCAGGTGAGCAGGGGGCGCCCGAGCGCCTCCGCCACCGCTCGCGCGAGGTGCGTCTTGCCCGTGCCGGGCTCCCCCTTCACGAGGAGGGGGCGCGAGAGGGCGAGGGCGACGTTGACCGCCTCCTGCAGGTCGCGCGAGGCGACGTAGGCGCCGGTGCCCGTAAAGCGCTCAAAGCGGTCTGTGTTGATGATGTGGGTCATGGGGCCTCCCCCCTCTGAGGATTCCGCGGTCGCGATTCCACGGTCGCGATTTCAAACCGATTCCAAACGCCGCGCGTCTGTGGCATCGTGTGCGCCACGCCCTCGGCGAGGTCGCTCGGCGCGAGCGGCGCTGAGCTGCGCGCGCCTCGCCGCGGCGTACTTCAAGGGAGTCTTATGCGCTACATCGTCAAATTCATCAAGGTGCTCTTCGGCGTGACGCTCCTGTCGCTCCTCGGCGCCGTGGTCTATTTCCTCACGCTGCGCGCGGGGCTCCCCACCAAGGGGGACGCGGGAGAGGAGGCGGATTCGTTCGCGCGTATGATTCAGAGCAAGGCGCAGCGCGAGGCGTGGGCGCAGACGGGGGCGATCAAGTGGACGCTGTGGGGGCGCGAGCACCTGTGGGACCTCCGCCGCGGGCTGGTGCGGGTCAAGCAGGACGATCTGACCGTCCTGTTCGACATCACGCGCAAGCGCGAGGTCGCCCGCCGCGGCAGCAAGCTGCTCAAGGGAGAGGAGGCGGCGCAGGTGCTCACGGCGGCGTACGAGAGCTGGCTGCGGGACCGCTTTATCTTGGAGCCCACGCAGAGCTTTTTCGACAAGGGGGTCAAGCGCTTCCTGCTCAACAAGGGCACGCCCAACGAGAGTCTGTTCGTGCACTACTCGTCGCAGCTGAACCCGGCGCTCACCGACGACAGCTACGAGTGGCTGGTGAACGCCGAGGGGACGCCGCGGGCGGTGCGCGTGTGGTCCTCGGCGCACCCGCTCCTCGACGGGGTGGCGGTGACGCTCGAGCGCTGGAAGACGCTCAAGACGGGCCTCAAGGTGGCGACGCGCCACGAGTTGGGGCCCTTCGCGGTGGAGCTGTCGGTGTCGGCGGACATGTCGCTGACGGAGTTGATGGGGGACGAGGACCCCTTCAAGGAGATCGAGCCGGACCCCTTTGAGCCCGCGCCCTCGAGCCAGCCCAACGTGATTCCCGGGGTGGAGCGCCCCTTCTACTGATGGCCGCGCGACGCTCCGCCGCGCCGCGGCGCCCGCGGGGGCTGTGGGCGCCGCTCGCGTGCCTGCCCTGGGCGGCGCCCGGCCTCAGCTGCGACGACGAGCGCCAGCGCCTCTCGGTCTACGGCCTCGAGGAGCGCTACGCGCTGCGCTCCGCGCTGCGGTGGAGCGACTGCGAGCTGAGCGGGGCGCAGCTGAGCGCGGAGGGGGCGAGCGGGGCGCTCAAGGTGAGCGTGTCGGGCGACGTCGTCTACCTAGAGCTCGCCGGGGAGGCCGCGCCGCTCACGGCGACCCTGTGCCGCGGCGAGGGGGGCGCCCCCCGCCGCCTGTGCCTCTACGGAGAGCGCGTGAGCGCCTTCCCGCCCTCCGCCCTGAGCGCGGGGGGCGCCGCGGGGAGCGCCGCGGGGAGCGCCCTGAGTCGCTGCGAGGCGCGCGTCAGCCTGAGCGCCCAGGAGGCGCCGAGCGAGGAGCGCTGCTGCGCGGGGGGGTGGGAGAGCGCGCTCGAGGTGCTCGAGGGCGTGGACGGGCGCCCCCTGCTGCGCGGGGCGGCGCGGGGGTCGCTGCTGACGCGCGCGCTGTCGGCGCAGGGCGAGGCGCTCACGGACGAGGCGAGCGCCGCGCGCTGCGGCGGGGCGCGGGCGTGCGGGTTCGAGGTGACGCTAGAGGGGAGCCCGCAGTAGAGCCGCCCGCAGGAGAGCCGCCCGCAGGAGAGCCGCCCGCAGGAGAGCCGCCCAGCGCGGAGGGGCCTCAGCCGCTCAGGGCTGCGCCTCTGCCTGCCCCGCGCGTCGATAGAACACCACGATGGTCAAGCAGTGAAACTGCTGGTCGCTCGACTGGTGGACCTCGGTGTCCACCACCTCGACGGCGCCCTCGTTCTTCCTGAGCCAGGCGGTGACGGCCTCCCCGAGCGCCTCGCGCTCCTTGGCCTTGGTCGCGGTAAAGACCTTGACCGAGTCATACCTAGCGGTGGCCATGAGTCGAGATCAGCTCAGCGGCGACGGACGCGGGCGCGGAGCGCGCGGCGGCGCTCCTTACGACGGCGGCGCTCTGCCTCGCGCTGCTTGCGCTTGCGCTTCACAGAGGGCTTCTCGTAGAAGCGGCGGCGCTTGAGCTCCTTGTAGATGCCCTCATGCGCGACCTTGCGCTTCAGCGCCTTGATGGCGCGCTCCACGTTATTATCACCGTCAACCGTCACCTCGAGGGGACGGAGTGCGAGCTCATTCTGACTCAAAGCTTCACGACCTTTCTATATGGGGGGGAGGGAATACGTTGCGAGGCGCGCGCGCAGGGTGTGCGCGCGCACGGGTACAAAGTCGGGGAAACATAGGTGTGGCGTGGACTTTTGTCAAGCTGGTTATTTTGAAACATGGGCGTAAATCGAGTATCTCTCAGCGAGCCCGAGAGGCTCACGACGAGCGTGAGCGGGCCCAGGAGGAGCGCTTGAGCACCCCGCAGACCCACCACACGCAGCCCCCCCCGCTCCCCACGGCGGCAGAGGGCGCGCGAGGCGCCTCGCCGTGCGCCGCGCTAGACGCCACATCGCGCTCCTCGCAGCGCGCCTCGCAGCGCATCTCGCCGCGCGCCTCGCTGTGCGCCTCGCTGTGCGCCTCGCTGTGCGCCTCGCTGTGCGCCTCGCTCCTGCTCGCGGCGCCCGCGAGGGGAGAAGAGCTCAAGGATGACCGAGGCTCCAAGGGGCTGCAGCTCACCGCCGCGTTCGGCGGCTACGGCGGCGCGGGGACGGGCGTGAGCGGGGAGGGGCTGGGGCTGCACAGGGGCACGAGCGCGTCGCTGCTGATCGCCGAGGAGGTGGTGCCGCGCTTGACGATCGGGCTGGGGAGCGACTCGTACTTTGGCGGCAGCGCTGACGGGCGCTATGAGGTGGGCGTCTACAGCTTCTCGCTCGAGGCGCGCTGGCGCCTCAGCGCCCACCTGCGCGGGCTGACGGTGAGCGGCGCGCTGGGGATCGGCGGGGGCGGCTTTAAGCCCGCGGCGGGGCAGCCGGCGAGCGTGGAGGAGGCGAGCGGCGGGGGCGGCCTGTGGAAGCTGGGCGTGGGCTATGAGCTCGGCGCGAGCGCCCCCGGCGGCTTCTCGCTGACGCCGCGCCTCACCTATCAGCGCCTCGGCGCGCAGATGGGGAGTCAGGTGAGCGCGCAGCTGGTGGCGCTGGCGATCGAGGTGAGCTGGGAGAGCGGGCGCGGGCGCTCGGAGGGCGGTGAGTAGGCGCCCCCCGCCGTCGCCCTGTGCGCGCACGCCATCATCGCCCGCCTGCCCGCGTCCCCGTCAGCCCACGCGAGCCGAGAAGCGAGCCGAAAAGCAAACAGCCCGAGCGAACAATCGCCCGGGCTGCCGGAGAGGACCCTGGCGGCGACCTACTCTCCCACACAAAAAATTAT
>VGTA01000031.1 GCA_016874875.1 Deltaproteobacteria bacterium
GCCCACATCGCCGAATACGACCGCGCCCTCCTCGACCTCAGCGACCGCGTCACCGAGCTCAACACCGCCCGCCGCGAGGCCCTCGAGCTCGGCCGCGAGCAGGGCATCGAGCTCGGCCGCGAGCAGGGCATCGAGCTCGGCCGCGAGCAGGGCCGCGAGCAGGGCCGCGAGCAGGGCCGCGAGGAGGGCCGCGAGGAGGGCCTCCAGCAGGGCCTCGCCCACGCCCTCCACGCCCTCCTCAACGCCGGCAAGACCCCCGACGAGGCCTGCGCCCTCCTCGCCCTCACCCCCGAGCAGCGCGCCCACCTCCTGCCGCCCCCCTGAGGCGCTACCCTCGCAGCTCTGGGGGCACATACAGCCCGCGGTGGGCGTTCCCGGGGTCGCGCGTCGCCGAGCTCCACACCCCCATCACCAGCGTCAGCGACCACAGGCACGCGCTCCACAGCAGCGGCTCAAACCACCACGCCCCCCGCACATCAAAGAGATAAATCGGCGCCTTGCGCGACACCCCTAGATAGTTGCGATACGACACGAAACTCACCTGCGCCGCCGCCGACGTCCCCAGCAGCCGCCCCCGCACCCCCGCCAGGGGCGCCGTGAGCGGCGACGCGCTCACCAACAGCACCTGCCCCTTAAACTCCTCCACCGGCGTCAGGTACGGCGCCCCCTCATCGATCAGCCCCTCCTCCCCCGCCCCCGCCCCCCGCGCCGCGTCCTCGAGCGCCCAGCGGTAGGGGGGATTCTCCACGCGCGGCGTCCCCGACAGGACATACGCGCGCGCCGGCAGGGGGGCGTACGAGAGGACGCGCTCGGGCAGCAGCGCCGGGGCGGGGGCGCGCAGGGCGCGCAGCGCCACCCCGTGCGCCAGCAGCGCCACCCCCACGCTCAAGACCAGCGCCCGGCGGCGCCCCCGCGCGTCCCAGGGGGCGCGCAGGCGACTCAGGGGGTCGGCGGGGGGGCGGAGGCGGGCGTGGCGCCAGAGCCAGGCGCACAGCAGCGCGCTCAGCGCCCACGGCGCGCGCGCCGACGGCGTGAGGTGGGGCGCCCAGGTGAGGGACGCCTGGTGCGCGGCGAGGGCCACGCACGCGCTCAGGGCGAGCCAGCGCGCGCTCATGACCCCCTCACCACCCCTTCTTCTGGTAGGCCTTGTGCGACTCTAGGAACTGCCCCTCGGCGAACTGCTGCGGACTCAGCTCGCGCACCCCCGACGCCGACATCTCGATGATCCGGTTGGCTACCTGATTCACCAGCTGGCGGTCGTGGGTGATGAAGACGCACGTCCCCTCGTACTGGTCGAGCGCCTCGATCAGCGAGCGAATCGACTCGAGGTCGAGGTGGTTGGTCGGCTCGTCGAGCATCAGCACGTTGGGCTTGAGCAGCATCAGCCGCGCCAAGAGCATGCGCACCGTCTCGCCGCCCGACAGCACCTTAGTGGGCTTAAAGGGCTGGTCCTTCCCAAAGAGCAGCTTCCCGAACAGGCTGCGGATGTCCTCCTCCCCCACCTCCGTGTTCCACTGCCACAGCCAGCTGTGCGCCGTCTCGTCCGTCTTGCCGATCTGCTCGTGGTGGTCCTGCGGCATGTAGCCCGCGTGCACCTCGTAGCCCTCCACGCGCTCCCCCGCCTCCGGCGCCAGCTCCCCGAGCAGCACGCGAACGAGCGTCGTCTTGCCGATCCCGTTGGGGCCCACGATCGCCACCTTGTCGCCCCTAAAGAGCTGAAAATCCAGCGCCTTGAGCACCCGCGTCGCCCCAAAGCTCTTGCTCACCGCCTTGAGCTCAAACACCTGCTTGCCGCTCGGGCGACTCTGGTCAAAGCGGATGAAGGGGCGGGCGATGTTGGAGCGCTTGAGGTTGGCCATCGCCTGCTTCTCCTTCTCGAGCAGCTTCTCGCGCGACTTCACCTGCGAGGCGCGCGAGCCGGCGCGGAAGCGCTGCACGAACTCCTGCAGCTGGCTGATGCGCTGCTGCTTGGCGGAGTTGGCCAGCTCCAGCGACCCGCGCGCGCTCGCCTTCGCCTCCACCATGTCGTCGTAGTTGCCCGGGTAGACGATGATCGTCTCGTAGTCGATGTCGGCGATCTTGGTGGCGATCTCGTTGAGGAAGTAGCGGTCGTGGCTGATCACCACCAGCGCCCCCGTGTAGTCCTTGAGGAAGCCCTCGAGCCACCGAATCGAGGCGAGGTCGAGGTGGTTGGTGGGCTCGTCGAGGAGCAGCCCCTCCGGCCCCCCAAAGAGCGCCTGCGCCAAGAGCACGCGCACCTTGTCGCCGCCCGTCAGCGACGAGAGCGGGCGCGTCTGCAGCGCGGCGGGCACCCCGAGCCCCTCGAGCAGCTCCTCCGCCTCCGACTCCGCCATATAGCCGTCCTCCTCCGCGATCGTCATCTCGATGTCGCCGAGGCGGATGCCCTCCTCGTCCGTGAGGTGGTCGAGGCGCCCCATCAGCGCCTCCTTGTCGCTGAGGGCCGCCCACAGGCGCGGGTTGCCCATGAGCACCACGTCGATGATTCGCACGCCGTCGTAGCGGTAGTGGTCCTGGCGCAGGATGCCGAGCTTCTTGGGGCGGCTCACCTGCCCGCGCATCGGCTCGAGGTCCCCCGAGATGATCTTCATGAAGGTGGACTTGCCCGCGCCGTTGGGGCCCGTCAGGCCGTAGCGCTCCCCCTGGTTGAAGGTGACGTTGACGTTCTCAAAGAGGACCTGCGGCCCAAAGTTCATCGAGACTTCGCTGATCGTGATCATCTGCGCGGACTTCCTAGTGTGAGCGACCTAATGTGAGCGAGCGTGAGCCCCGAGGGCGCGCTTGGGCGTCTCTCTGCGGGCGCGCGGGCGCGCGCGCGAGAGACACCTGAAAGTGCGACAGGTCACGCCAAGAGTATTGACGAGGGATTTTTTTTCGTACGAAGCTAGCCGCAGAGCAGGTGGCGTGCGCGCACGCCGCTCCCGTGCATCGCCTACTATGTTGAGCTGCGGAGGCAGCTGATCGCGCGACGCGCCGGTGAGGGTTGATTGGAGTCATCTCGTCACCCATCTCTCAGTCAGCGCGCCCTCTTTAGGAGAAACGAGTGAGTAAAGTCAAACGAATCAAGAGCACACTACAGGAATTCTCACTCCCGCTGATCTTCGGCGTCGTCGCTGGTCTCGTCGTCGCCAACCTCGACTCGAGCCTCTACCAGCACCTCATCCACTACGCCCCGCTCGGCGAGGGCGCGTCGCTCCTTGGGCACAAGGTCACGCTCCACTTCCTGATCAACGACCTGTTCATGGTCCTCTTCTTCGGCATCGCCGCCAAGGAGATCACCGAGTCCGTGCTCCCCGGGGGCGCGCTCAACCCGCCCTCCAAGGCGATCAACCCGCTGCTCGGCACGCTTGGCGGCGTCATCGGGCCCATCGTCTGCTTCCTGCTCTTCGCCTCGCTGTTCCTCTCGGAGGGGGTCAGCGACGTGGGCGCGGCCATCACCAGCGCGCTCACCCCGGGCGTGGTGGTGGACCCCAGCTCCCCCGACGTGATCTTCCGCGGCTGGGGCATCCCCACCGCCACCGACATCGCCCTCGCCTGGCTCGTGGCCAAGATCGTCTTTGGGCAGGGGCACCCCGCCGTGGGCTTTTTGCTGCTCTTGGCGGTGGCGGACGACGCCATCGGCCTCGGCATCATCGCCGTCTTCTACCCCGACCCCACCCACCCCCCCGCGCCGGAGTGGCTGCTGATGGTGCTCGCCGGCATGGGGGCGAGCTACGCCTTCCGGCGCATGAAGGTGCAGAGCTGGACCGCCTACATCTTTGTGGGCGGCCTCTTGAGCTGGGTGGGGCTGCTCAACGCGCACCTGCACCCCGCCCTCGCCCTCGTCCCCATCATCCCCTTCCTGCCGGGGCCCGAGCGCGACCTCGGCCTCTACGCGGAGGCCGAGGAGCACGACCACAGCACCCCCCTCTCGCCGCTCCAGGAGTTTGAGCACCAGCTCAAGGTCTTTGTGGACTTTGGCCTGTTCTTCTTCGCCTTCGCCAACGCCGGCGTGGAGCTGTCGAGCGTGGGGCCCATCACGTGGGTGGTCCTCGCGTCCCTGCTCGTCGGCAAGACGATCGGCGTGTCGCTCTTCGCCCTCACCGGCGCCGCCATGGGCTTCCCGCTGCCTGACGGCATGCGCGTCAAGCACCTGCTGGTGGCAGGCGTGGTGGCGGGCCTCGGGCTCACCGTGGCGCTCTTCGTGACGGGGGAGGCGTACCCCGAGGGGCCGAACGTGGCGGGCGCCCTGCAGGGGCCCGCCAAGATGGGCGCCGTCTTCAGCGCGGGGGCAGGTGTGGTGGCGATCGCCCTCGGCCGCCTCCTCCGCGTCCACAAGCGCCACGACGCCGCGTGAGCGCCCCCGCCGAGCGCCCCAGAGGCCCTCGCGCGGCGCTCTCCGGCGCGGCGCTCTCCGGCGCGGCGCTCTTCGGCGCGGCGCTCTTCGGCGCGGCGCTCTCCGGCGCGGTCGGCTGCGATGACGCGCCCCCGCCGCTCCCGGCGGCGCGCCCTGCCAGCCCTGCGGGGACCCAGGGCGGGGGCGGGGCGCCGGGCGGGGCGCCGGGCGGGGCGCCGGGCGGGGCGCTAGGCGGGGCGGGGGCGCCGGGCGGGGCGCCGGGCGGGGCGCCGGGCGGGGCGCCGGGCGGGGCGCCGGGCGGGGCGCCGGGCGGGGCGGGGGCGCCTGGGCGCCTCGACGGCCTGCCCGACGCCCCCGCGGGCGCGCCGCAGCTCGCGCTCCCCATCGCCCCCGAGGACGTGGCGCTCATGCGACCCCACCCCATCATCGGCGTGGACCACGAGCCGGGGGGCGGGGTCCGCACGCAGTGCCGCGACCACCACGAGCGCGCCTTCCCGTTCTGCTATGACGAGCACGAGGGCAGCGACCTCATCCTAGAGGGGGGCTTCGTGACCATGGACGCCGGCTCGGCGCGGGTGGTGGCGGCGGCGGCGGGGCGGGTCACGCGCGTGGAGGACGGGCACTACGACCGCTGCCACGCCGACCTCCTGAGCGCCGACGTCACCTGCGACGGGCGCCCCGTCGTGGCCAACCGCGTCCACCTGGCGCACGCGGGGGGCTGGGAGACGCGCTACCTCCACCTGCGCGCCGGCTCTGTGCGTGTGCGCGTGGGACAGGAGGTCGCCTGCGGCGAGGCGCTCGCCCTCGTGGGCTCGAGCGGCTACTCCAGCGCCCCCCACCTCCACTTTGAGCTCCGCGACGACCTCGGGCGCGTCCGCGACCCCTTCGCCGGCCCCGCGTCGCAGCCCTACTCGCTGTGGGTGGACGAGGCGCCCGCCGGCGCCCCCCCCGCCACCGCCACCACCTCCGCGCTCCCGGCGGCGCGCTGCGCCCCCTGAGCGCGCCCATCCCCCTCGCGCCCATCCCCCTCGCGCTCATCCCTCACCAGCTCCGCCGCGCGGCGCACCTCGCACCACTGATACAGCCCCACGCGCATCTCCGCGCCCTCCCCGCGCACCACCCCGAACTTGGCGCCGCAGGTGCAGGGCTGGTCGGGGGCGTGGCTCTCGCTGCGCGGCAGGTGCTCCCACGAGCCGGGGTTGAGCCACCGCACCCCGTCGCGTTCCGTGAGCGTGGGGTGGTGCGTGTGCCCAAAGACCACGAGGGGCACGCCGGTGATGTCGCCGATCTGCTGCGCGATGTCGCCGAGGAGGGGGTGCGTGTCCTGCGGCGGGCGGAGCTGCGCGAGGGTGACCCACGCCACCCCCACCCCGAGGGCGCCCGCGGCGAGCCCCGCCGCTAGCGCCCACCCCTCCGCCACCCGCGCCCACCAGAGCATGCCCACCCCCGAGAGCAGCACCAGGACCGCGCGGTCCACATAGATCGCCTGCGCGATGCGGAGCCAGCTCGCCCCCACGTGCTGCAGGCGCAGGGCGTCGAGGGCGCGCACGCGGCGCATCGACAGGCGGGCGCGCCGCGCGAAGCGCGCCAGCCGCCGCCCCCGCTGCCGCCCCGCCAGCGCCTCCCGCTGCACCGCCAGCCGCGCCGCCGCCGTGTCGCGGGCGTAGCGCCACAAGAAGCGCAGGTAGAACAGCACCAGACTCGACAGCCCCACCCCCGCGCGGTTGAGCGCCCAGCGGATAAAATCCACCGGCCCCCACCGCTCGAGGTCGTGGAGCGGGAACGTGGGCACCGGGTTGCAGAAGTAGCGTAGCCCCCAGTGCCCAAAGGTGGGCTCTAGGGCGCTCTCCTCGCGGTTGAGCGGGGCGAGGGGGTCGGGGAAGGTGGAGTAGGGGTCAAAGCGGTGCCCGTGCTCTATGTAGACGCGCCCCTCCTCGTAGTAGAACCACGGGGCGAAGTGAATCATGCGCTTCACCGCCTTGGGCTGGCGGGCGTGGCGGGCGACGGCGGCGGTGAGGTCGCGGCGCACCTGCTCAAACCAGAGGTCGGCGTCGTGGTTGCCGATCACGAACACGCACTGGTGCCCCTGCTCAATAAAGCGACACAGCGCGCGGAAGGCGCGGCGGTGGTAGCGGGCGATCTCCTGCAGCTTCCAGCGCGAGCGGCGGCGGGCGAACGAGAGCCCGTAGAGCGCCTCCTCCCCCTCGAGCGTCACCTGGTCCTCGGCGCTGAGCCCCATGTGGAGGAAATCGATCGTGTCGCCGTTAAAGATGAGCGTCCACGGCCGCGGCGCGCCCTCCTCGTCGCGCGCGGGGCGGGCGAGGTGGTACTCCAAGAAGCGCTCTAGGGCGCGGTCGAGGCGCGCGGTCATGCGGAGCGCCGCGTACCCCATCGGCGGGCGCAGCGCGGCGCCGAGGTGCAGGTCCGACACGATGAGCAGCGTGCTCGCCCCCGCGGGCGCGGCGGCGTGGGGGTGGGCGGCGTCGGGGTCGTCCCCGCGGCGGTCCGCCTGGGGGTGGGGAGGTGGCGCGCGGCGCGGCGCGCGCTCTGGCTTGCGCTCGTGCATGGGGGGCCCCTCTCGGAGTGAATGAGCAGAATCTAAATCGCGCGTGAGGTTTGCGGCTCTGCGCGACATCATGAAGTATAGAGCTCTGAGGGAGCGGCTAGCGCCCCACCCCCGCGCGCCCACGCCGCGCGAACAGACGACGCGAACAGATGATCCTACATGACGGATACACCAGGGACGAGGCAGGCTCTATGAAAATCACGCTCAGGGCGCCCGTCGCGCCCGTCGCTTCTCTTGCGCCTCTCGCGCCTCTCGCGCCTCTCGCGCCTCTCGCGCCTCTCGCGCTCCTCTTGCTCCTCGCGCTCGGCTGTGATGACGGGGGCGCGCAGGGGGGCGCGCAGAGCGGCGCGCAGAGCGGCGCGCAGGGCGGGGCGCAGGGCGGGGCGCAGGGCGGGGCGCAGGGGGGCGCGCAGGGCGGGGCGCAGGGGGGCGCGCAGGGCGGGGCGGGGGCGTGCAGGTACCCCGGCGACTGCCCCGGCGGGGACTGCGCGGAGGGCGCCTGCGTCGCCGCCGCCCCCTGCGCCCTCAACGCGCAGTGCGGCGATGATGAGGTGTGCGCGCAGGGGCGCTGCGTGGTCGCCTGCCAGCTCGACGCCGACTGCGCCGCCCCCGGTCACTGCGTGGAGGGCGCCTGCGAGCCCCTCGCCCCGGAGGTGCTCGAGCTGCTCGGCGCGCCCCCCCTCGCCCCCCTCGGCGCCCCCGCGCGCCTCCTGGCCGGCGTGGGGGTGGCGGACTTCGAGTACCCTATGGGCGTGGAGCTGGCGGGCTTTGGGGCGCGCCCGGGGCCGCGCACCCCCTACGCCTCGCTGCTGGGCGGCTCTCACACGGAGCTCGAGCGCCAGGACGTGCGCGCCGTGGCGCTCGACGATGGGCGCGCCGTGGTGCTGCTCGTGCGCCTGCCGCTCTCGTGGTCCACCGACCACCTCCGCACCCTCATCGCCCTCGAGCTGCGCGCCCTGCTCGCCGCCGACGGCGAGGAGCCCGCCAACGCCCTCGACGCCCTCGTGGTGTTCGCCACGCACTCCCACAGCCAGCCCGCGCGCTTCTGGAATCTGGTCCCGCAGCTCAACTTTGGGGGCCTCGGCTACGGCAAGTTCTCGCCCTCGCTCACCCGCACCTACGCGCGCGCCGCCGCCCTCGCCGCCCGGCGCGCCCTCGCCGACCGCGCCCCGGCGCGCCTCGGCTGGGCGCTCCTCGACGAGGCGGACCCCGACCGCCGCGTCCACAGCGAGCGCCGCCACACAGCCCCCGAGCTCGACGACCGCCTCCTCGCGGTGCGCGTGGATGACCTCGACGGCGCGCCCCGGGCGGCGCTGGTGGGCTTTGGGGTCCACGGCACCCACTTCATGGAGCCGCTCGTCACGGGGGACGCGGCGGGGGGGATTGAGCGCGTGCTCACGGAGGAGCTGTCGGGGCGCTACGGGCGCCCCGTGCCCGCGCTCTTTATGAACGGCAACGCCGCCAACATCAGCCCCCGCGGCGACCACGTGACCAGCGAGGCGCACGGCGACATCCAGGTCATCGGCGACCTCATCTGGCGCGCCTACGCCCCGCTCTTTGACGGCATCGCGTCGCGCCCCGACCTCCCCGTCGACCTCCGCACCCGCCGCGTCCCCCTCAGCTACGAGCGCCTCGGCTACCGCGACGGCGACGCGCCCTTCGCCGCCCCGGGCGGGCGCCCCTACACCTACGGCGCCTTTAGCTGCGTGGGGGAGCAGCGCGCGCCCGAGGAGCCGCCCTACGCGCCCGAGGAGGTCCGCTGCCCCCTCGACCTCTTCACCCTCTACCACGCGCCGCTGATGCAGTTCCACAAGACGGTGCTCAGCGCCCTCCGCCTCGGCGACCTCGTGCTCACCACGCTCCCCGGCGAGCCCTCGTCGGAGCTGGGGCTGCGCCTCGCGGCGCTCGTGGAGGAGGACGCGCGCCGCGCCGGCCTCGCCGCGCCCCGCTCCTTTAACGTCGGCTACGCCCAAGACCACCTCTTTTACCTGCTCGGCGAGGAGGACTGGCTCCGCGGCGGCTATGAGGCGAGCATGGCGGTCTGGGGCTGGCGGCAGGGGGAGCACGTGCTGGCGGAGGCGAGCGCGCTGGCGGCGAGTCTCCTCGGCGGCGCGGCGCTGCCCGCGGAGGCCCTCGCCCCCACCTGGTGGCCCCGCCTCCCCGACGACGCGCGCGCCCCCTCGCCGAGTCCCCCGCCCGCCCTCCTCGCCCCCGCCCCGGGCGCCGCCGAGGGGGCGCCTCTGCGCCGCGGGCGACTCCTGCGCGTGGAGTGGCGCGGGGGCGACCCGGCGGTGGACCGCCCGCGGGTGCGCCTCCTGCGCGTGAGCGACGACGGCGCGCTCGCCCCCGCCGTGAGCCCCTACGGCCTCCCCCTCGACGACGGTGGCTTTGAGAGCGCGCTGAGCTACCTCGGGGACTATGAGGGCGACCACCGCTGGGGCGCCTCGTGGGACCTCCCGCTGTGGCTGCCGGCGGGGCGGTACGCGGTGGAGGTGCAGGGGGCGGCGGTGGAGGCGGGGGCTGAGGCGGCGGGGGCGCGCCCCTACGCGCTCACGAGCGACCCGGTCACGCTCACGGGCGAGGGGGGGCTCGTGGCACGCGCGCGAGAGGCGCGCGCCGAGGAGCACGTGGCGCTCCTCACCTACGCCGACGCCCCCACCAACGACGACGGGCGCGCCCCCCTCAGCGCCCTGCGCCGCGCCGGCACCCTGCTGCACGCCCGCGACGCCGCCCTGCTCGCCCGCCTCGGCGGCGCCGATGACCGCGCGGGGGGGCTGGACCTGAGCGCCCCCTCCGCGCCGGCGCTCAAGGCGTGGCGGTTTGTGGTGGGCCCCCCCGCCCTCGCCCCCCTGGAGGGGCTGCTCTACGCGCGCGGCGAGCCCCGCGCGCCCTCGGGGGAGGCGGCGAGCGGGGCGCCGCCGCTGGCGACCCTCGCGCTCACCCCCACGCCCGCGCCCTGCGAGGCGCGCCTGGTGACGGCGCGCGCCGCCGACGGCGCCGAGACGGTGACGGCGCTCCGCGACGTCCCCTGCGGCGAGGTGCGCGTGCCCCGCGCCCTCCTCCCCGCCCCCGACGGCGCCTACTCCCTCACCCTCCGCGACGCGGCGGGCTCATGGGTGCAGCTTGATTTATAGGCGCCGCGCGGGGCAGATATCATGCGGCGCGCTCACTCAGCGGCGCGCTCAGCGGCGCCCTCAGCGGCGCGCCGCCCGCAGGAGCCAGCGCCTATGCCCCCCCCCCGCCCCCTCCACGCAGCGCCCCTCGCGCCGCCCCCCCCCGCGCGCCGCTCCCGCCTGAGCGCCCGCCTCAACGCCTGCCTCAGCGCCTGCCTCAGCGCCTGCCTCAGCGCCTGCCTCAGCGCCTGCGCGCCGCAGGAGCGCGCCGAGTCCGCCGAGTCCGCCGAGCCCGCCGCCCCCGTCGCCCTCGAGCGGCGCAGCGACCGCGTGGTCTACGGCGATGACACCCGCCGCGACGTCTACGAGCTCCCCGCCGCCCTCGCCGCCCGCGCCCGGCGCTCCATCGTGGCGATCTTTGACCGCGCCGCCCTCGACGCCTCCAACCCGAGCGACATACGCGTCCTCGCCCTCCCCCTCGCCACGTCCTACAACCTCTGCCCCGACCAGCGCTACCTCGCGCAGCCCACCGCCGCCTCGTGCTCCGGCACGCTCATCGCCGACGACCTGGTGGTGACGGCGGGGCACTGCGCGCCGTCGGCGCAGAGCTGTGCAGACATGCGCTTCGTCTTTAACTACCTGATGGACGGCCCCGAGGCGCTCGGGCGCCTCACCTCCGACGACGTGTACCGCTGCCTCCGCGTGGTCACCACCTACAACGACAACGCCAGCGACTACGCCTTTGTGCAGCTCGACCGCGCCGTGCCGCCCGCGCGCGGCGAGCCGGCGCCGGTGCGCCGCGCCCCCCCCCCCGTGACCCCCGCCCCCCTCACCCAAGGAGAGCCGCTGGTGATGATGGGCTTCCCCAGCGGCCTGCCGCTCAAGGTGGACGACGGTGGGTTCGTCTCGGACCCGCGGGGCGACGCAGGGGATTTCTTTAGCGCCACGGTGGACGCCTTTGGCGGCAACTCCGGCTCTGGGGTCTTTAACGCCGCCGGCGAGCAGGTGGGCATCCTCGTGCGCGGCGAGCAGGACTACGCCACCCGCGACGCCTGCAACGTGGTCAACACCCTCTCCCTCGACCGCGGCGTGGGGGACTCCGCGGAGGGCGTCACCTACCTCCACCGCGCCCTCGCCGGGCTGTGCGCCGCCGGCTACGCCAACGAGGCGCTCTGCGGCGAGCCCGCGGTCTGCGGCGCGCCCTTCTCGCGCGTGTGCCTCAACGACGCCGAGGTGGTGGAGCTCGACTCCTGCGGCCAGCGCGTGGGCGCGCCCGCCGCCTGCGCCCCCGGCCTCGTGTGCGCCCTCGGCGAGTGCGTGGTGCCCGGCGAGGGCGACACGTGCGAGGCGGCGACCCCCATCGAGGCGGTGAGCCAGACCCTCACGGGCTCCCTGTGGCGCGGCTACCGCGACACGGCGACGGGCGCGTGCGCGGGGCGCGGCGCGGAGCGCTTTTATCGCTTTGAGCTCAACGCCCCCCGCCGCCTCACCGCCGAGGCCGCGGGCTTTGACACGGTGCTCGTCTTGCGCCGCGGCTGCGGCGAGGAGCTGGCGTGCGACGACGACGGCTCCCCCGCCGGGCAGCTCGGCTCCCTCCTCGACGTGGCGCTCCCCGCCGGCGCCTACACCCTCGCCGTGGACTCCTACGCCCTTGGGCAGGAGGGCGACTACACCCTCACCCTCACCCTGCGCGACGAGGGCGGCGCGCCCCCGCCCGCGGGCGACACCTGCGCCGACCGCCTCCCGCTCGCCGCGCCCTTCCCCCCCTCGCTCACCGGCGCCTGGGTCGCCGAGAGCACGCGGCACCTCACCCCCCGCTGCGCGCAGGACGCGCGCGCCGACACGCTCTACGAGCTCGCCCTCCCCTACGCGGCGCGGGTGGTGGTGCGGGGGGAGGGGGGCGTGACGGCGGCGTCGGTGTGGGCGAGCTGCGACCCCCTGGGCGGCGACCTCGCGTGCGCGGAGGGGGCCGCGGGCGACGCGGCGCTCGACGTGCGCCTCGCCCCCGGCGTCTACACCCTCGCCCTCTCGGGCGCCGCCCTCGGCCCCTTCGCCGCCGCCCTCTCGGTGGAGCCGCTCTGCGCCGACGCCTGCCCCGCGGGCGCCGCCCGCTGCGCGCCCGTGGGGCGCGGGGAGGTCGTTGAGCGGTGCGCCCCCGGCCCCCTCGGCTGCCTAGAGTGGACGGAGGGGGAGTCGTGCGGCGCGCGCGCCTCGTGCGTGGGCGGGGAGTGCCTAGATGGGTGCCTCCACGCCTGCGATGAGGGCGAGGCGCGCTGTGTGGACCTACAGAGCGCGCAGAAGTGCGCGCAGGACGCGCGCGGCTGCCGCGCGTGGGGGGCGCCCGCGGCGTGCGCCCCCGGGCGCCTGTGCGCCGACGGCGCGTGCGAGGAGGGGGCGCAGGGCGGCGCGCAGGGCGGCGGGGGCGGCGCGCAGGGCGGCGCGCAGGGCGGCGCGCAGGGCGGCGCGCAGGGCGGCGCGCAGGGCGGCGCGCAGGGCGGCGCGCAGGGCGGCGCGCAGGGCGGCGCGCAGGGCGGCGCGCAGGGCGGC
>VGTA01000032.1 GCA_016874875.1 Deltaproteobacteria bacterium
CCATGCCGCCCCCGGAGCCGCAGCCTTGAGCGAGGGGAGCGAGGCCTCTGCCCCGCGCGACCCCCTCGGGGCCCTCAGCCCTGAGTGGGTGTCTTGGCTCTGCGAGGCGCTCCACTCCGGCGCCCCCGCCGCCGCCGTGGAGGAGGCGCTCGCCGCGGAGGGGCACCCGGCGCCGCGCGCGCTCCTCGCCGCCCTCCGCGCGCACCCGCTCTACGCCTGGGCGCGGCGGCAGCGGGCGCGGGCGGCGCGGGCGGAGACCTACGCTCACCTCCACGAGGCGCTCTGGGCGGCGCGCCCCGCCGCCGGGCGCCTGCCGCGCCTGACGGCGCCGAGCGCGGAGCGCTTCTTTGAGGACTTCTACCTCTGCGGGCGCCCTGTGGTCCTAGAGGGGTGGGCGAGTCGCTGGGCGGCGGTGGACCCGTCGAGCGGGCGCGCGTGGAGCGCGGCGCGCCTCGAGGCGCTCGGGCCCGTGCCGGTGCAGGTGAGCGAGGGGCGGGAGGGGCGCGCGGATTTTGACCGGCGCTTTGAGGAGCTCAGCCGCCCCATCGCCCTCGACGCCCTCGCCCGCCGCGTGATGAGCGCCGGCGTCACCAATGATTTTTACCTCATCGCGCGCAACTACGCCCTCGAGCAGCCCGCCCTGCGCGCCCTGCTCGACGACATCGACGAGGCGCCCTACCTCGACCCCGCCCGCCGCGCCGGCGCCCTCGCGCTCTGGTTTGGGCCGGCGGGCACCCTCACGCCCCTCCACCACGACACCTGCAACATCCTCTTCGTGCAGGTGTGGGGCGAGAAGACGCTCACCCTCGCCCCGCCCCACGCCCTCGAGCTCCTCGACGACGCCACCCACATGTACAGCGACCTCGACCCGCGGCGCGACCTCGCCGCCGCGCCCGTGTGCGACGGCCAGGTGAGCGTGCGCCTCAGGGCGGGGGAGGCGCTGTTGATCCCCGTGGGCTGGTGGCACCACGTCTACGCCCACACCCCCTCCATCAGCCTCGCCATGACCCACTTCCGCGCCCCCTGCGCCTTTGACTGGTACCGCCCCGGCGGCGCGCAGCTCAGCGGCGCGCCGGCGCGCCCGCCGCGCGCGCCCCTCGGCTGAGGGTCAGCGCCTCGAGGGCGAGCAGCACGAACAGCCCAAAGAGCGCCAGGGGCCACAGGTCGCGGCGCGCCTCGGCGCGCCCCTCGCGGCGCGCCGCCGCCCCCCGCGCCCGCGCCGCCTCGGGCGCCGCGGCGCGCAGGTCGCTCGCGCGCGCGTCGAGCGTCACCACAAAGCGCGCCGCCGCCGCCCCCCCCGCGTCGAGCGCCTGGTGGTGCCCGAGCCCCCGCGCCGCCGCCAGCGCCCAGCGCCGCGCCCCCTCCCCCTCGGCGGGCGTGAGCGGCGCGCGCTCGCCCTCGGGCGAGAGGTCGTAGAAGGGGCCCTCGCCGCTCAGGTCGAGGAGCAGCGGGCGCCCAACGGTCACCTCCACCCCCCGCTCTGGGGCGCGGCGGGTGAGGAAGCGGGCGCAGTGCTGCGCGAGGGGGACGAAATCGGGGCGAATCACCAGATCCGACCACTCGCGGTCGAGCGGCCCGCCCATCAGCAGCGCCCGCCCCGCCCCCACCTCGCGCGTCAGCAGGAAGGGGCTCCCCTCGTCGAGGGTGGCCACCACCGCCGTCTTGGGCGTGGGCGCGGGGTCAAAGAGCTGGTAGGTGAGCACCCGCGCCTGCGGCAGCGTGCTGCGCAGAGGGTCGGGGAAGGGCGCGAGCAGCGGGTGCCCCCGCTCGAACTGCGTGAGGCGCGCCGCCGCCCGGTCGCGCACGCTCGCCGCCGCGTCCCCCGCGCGCCGCGCCTCGCGCAGGGGGCGCGCGAGGAGGGGCGCGAGCGCCTCGTTCCAGCGACTCGCCTCCGCGCGCGCCCCCGGGGCCAGCCACAGCCCCCCGCCCGCCTCCACGAACCGCAGCAGATCGGCGCCGAGGGCGCGCGAGGGGCGCGGCACGTTGGCGAGCAGCACCACGTCGGCGGCGGCGAGCGCCTCCGGACTCACCGCCAGCCCCTCGGAGGGCTCCGCGCGCACCTCAAAGCGCCCCTCCCCCGTCACCTCGGGGGCGAGGGCGCGGCGCAGGTAAAAGAGCTCGTCCTCGTGGGGCACGGGGCGGGGGTCGCCGTTGAGGGCGAGCAGCCGCGTGGGGGGCGCCGGCGAGATCCAGAACGGGCGCGCGTCGTCGATGGGCAGCGCGTCGGGGGCCAGCCGCACGCGCCCGCGCAGCCCCGTCCCCGCCGCGCCCTCCTCCACCTTAAACGACATGCGCTTGAGCCCCACCTCCCCCGGCGCCAGCGACACGAACCCCCGCACCAGCGTCCGCCCCTCCACCTCCACCGAGATGGGCCACAGGTCGAGGCGCTCGTCGCTAAAGTTGCCCACCTCCGCCTCCACCGCCCACTGCCCCGCCCCGAGCTGCGGCGCCGGCCACACCCGCGCCTGCAGGAGCGCGCGGTTCCCGAGGGCGCGCCCCACCTCCGCCGCGCTCCCCTCCACGAGGTCCACCGCCACCACCTCCACCGCCCCGAGCTCAGGCGGCGGCGGCGGCAGGGCGGCGCGGGCGGCGCGCGGCGAGGTGAGGAGGAGCACCCGCTTGGGCTCCGCCGCCGGGCGCGCGCGCAGCAGCCCGAACGCCGCCCACACCCCCTCCGCCGGCTCCCCCGCCGCCGGGGTGGGACTTAGGCGCAGGAGCGCCTCGCGGAGCGTGGAGCGGTCGCCGCTCGGCTCCCCGAACGGCGCGTCGGCCTTCTCGCCGAACGTCACGAGCCCCACGGGCCCGCGCGCCTCGTCGAGGGCGCGGAGGGCGTGGGCGCGGGCGCGGTCGAGGAGCGTCTCCTCCCCCTCGCCGCCGCGCACCCGCAGCCCCATGGCGTAGCCGAGGTCCACCACCAGCACCTGCGCCCCCTCCGCCCCCACCCGCGCCGGCGCCGCCCCCTCCACCCGCGACTCCCAGTAGGGGCGCGCCATGGCGAGGGCGAGGGCGGCGAGGAGGAGGGCGCGGAGCGCGATCAAGAGGAGCTGGCGCAGGCGCGCGCGGCGCGCCGTCCGGAGGTGCGCGCGGCGGAGCAGCTCGAGGGCGGCGAAGGGCACCGGGCGCGGCTCGCGGCGGTTGAGCAGGTGGATGAGGGGCGGCAGCAGGGTGGCGAGGAGGCCGAGGAGCAGCGCGGGGGCGAGGAAGCTCACGACGTCACCCCCCCCGCCGCCAGCCGCGCCAGCGCCGCCTCCGTGGGCTCGTCGCTGAGGAGGCGCAGGTAGCGCACGCCGCCCTCGCGGGCGCGGCGCGCGAGCCCGTCGCACAGCGCCGCGAGCTCCTCGAGGTAGGCCGCGCGGGCGGTGGCGGGGTCGAGGGTGAGGGGCTCCTCCCCCTCAAAGCCCTCAAAGCGGCTCAGGTCCTCAAAGGGGAAGCGCGCCTCGTGGGGGTCGAGCACGTGGAGCAGCGAGAGGCTGTGCCCCTGCGCGCGCATGCGGCGCGCCAGCGCCGTGAGGCCCTCGCCGCGCGCGTCGAGCTCGAGGGCGTCGGTGAGCACGCACACGGCGCTCCGCGGCGGCAGGCGCTCGGCGAGGGCGCCGAGGGCGGCGGCGGCGTCCGTGTCGGGCTCCCACGCGCTCTCCTCCACGGCGGCGAGGAGGCGCCAGAACTGCTCGCGCCCGCTCGCCGCCGGGAGGAGGCGCGCGAGGCCCCCGCCGAACGTGGCCAGCCCCACCGCCTCCCCCTGCAGCAGCAGCGCCCACGAGAGCGCCAGCGCCACCTCCGCGGCGAACGCCCCCTTGCTCACCCGCCCGCCGCCGAGGTAGCCCATAGAGCAGGAGCGGTCGAGCACCATAAAGGCGCGCAGGTTGGTCTCCTGCTGGTACTGGCGCACCACGTAGCGGTCGTTCTTGGCGTACGCGCGCCAGTCGAGGTGGCGGGGGTCGTCGCCGGGGACATAGTCGCGGTGCTGGGCGAAATGGAGGCTCGCGCCCTGCCGCGGACTCGCGTGCGTGCCGCTGAGGGGGCCCTCCACGCGCTGACGGAGCGCGAGGCGCGCGCCGAGGGCGGCGCCCACGCGCTGCAGCTCCTGCGGCGCCGCCCCGAGGCGCAGGGGCGGCAGCGGCGGGCGCGCGTTCACAGGGGCACCGCCGCCATCACGCGTCGCACCACCTCCGCCGCGCTCACGCCCTCCGCGTCGGCCTGGTAGCTGGTGAGCACGCGGTGGGTCAGGACCGACGGCGCGAGGGCGCGCACGTCCTCGCGGCTAGCGTGGAGGCGGCCGCGGAGGAGGGCGCGCGCCTTAGCCGCCATCACCAGGCTCTGCCCGGCGCGCGGCCCCGCCCCCCAGCGCACACAGCGGCGCACGTCCTCGGGGGCGAGGGGGTCCTCGGGGCGCGTGGCGCGCGCGAGGCGGACGGCGTAGTCCACCACCTCGTCGGCCACCGGCAGGTCGCGCGCGAGCGCCTGGAGCGCCAAGAGCTCCTCGGCGGTGAGGCAGGGGGCGGGGGGGGCGGGGGGGCGCTGCGTGGTGCGGCGGACCACCTCGCGCTCCTCCTCGAGGGAGGGGTACCCCACGCGCACCATCAGCATAAAGCGGTCGAGCTGCGCCTCGGGGAGCTCATAGGTGCCCTCCTGCTCCACGGGGTTCTGCGTGGCGAACACCAAGAACGGGCGCGGGAGCGCGTAGGTGCGCCCCGCCGCCGTCACCTCGCGCTCCTGCATCGCCTGCAGCAGCGCCGCCTGCGTCTTGGGCGGCGTGCGGTTGAGCTCGTCGGCGAGGAGGAGGTGGGCGAAAATGGGCCCCTTGAGGAACTCAAAGCGGCGGGCGCGCGTCTCGGGGTCCTCCTGCAGCACGTCGGTGCCGGTGATGTCGCTCGGCATCAGGTCGGGGGTGAACTGCACGCGGCTGAACGACAGCCCGAGGGCGCGCGACAGCGTGCTCACCAGCAGCGTCTTGGCCAGCCCCGGCGCCCCCACGAACACGCAGTGCCCGTCCGCCACCAGCGCCACCAGACTCAGCTCCACCACCTCGCGCTGCCCCACGATCACCCGCCCCACCTCCTCGAGGACGCGCGCGTGCCGGCGCGCCGCCTCCGCCACCAGCGCCTCGCGCCCCGCCCCGGGCGCCCCATCCTCCGCGAGGGCCAGGGGGGAGGGGGGGGTCTGCCGCTCGGTCGTCTCGTACTCGCTCATCGCATCATCTCCAGGGCGCGGCGCGCGCGCGCCGCCAAGGGGGTCTTCTTGAGGTGGGTGTAGGCGCGCTCGAGGCCGGCGTGGGGGGCGGGGTGGAAGGGGTTGATGCCCACCGCCTCCTCAAGCGCCTCCACGGCGTACTCGTAGGCGCCGAGGGCGAGGTAGGCCTCGCCGAGATACAGGTGCGTGTTAAAGAAATCGGGGTAGTAGGCGCGGACGCGCTCGAGGGCCGCCGGCACCTCCTCAAAGCGCTTGAGCGCGATGAGCGACGCGGCGATGCCCGCCTGCACGGCGAGGTGCCCGTCGCCGCCCTTGGCCTCCGCCTTGCGGTACTCGCGCAGGGCGGCCACCGTCTTGCCGCGCGCCCGCAGGAGCTCCCCGAGGTGCGCCCAGTCCTTGACCTCCTTCTCCTCGATGGAGTCGTACTCCGCCTCCGGCTCCCCCTCGTCCCCGGGGCGCTTAAAGCGCAGCGAGCGGCGCACGAGGCCCGGGTGTCGCCGAAAGCCTCGCGCGCGCATCTCCGTCAGCCAGGAGTCCCACAGCCCCGAGAGCGTCACGCCGAACGTGCCATCTAGGGCGTCGTCCATCGCCGCGCCCCCCTTGAGGGCGGCGAGGAGCGCGCGCAGGCCCTCATAGCCGCGGCGCTCGATGAGGTACGCCGCCACCGTGTGCACCTCCGCGAACGCCAGCCCCGCCGCCTCCTGACTCGGCAGCTTGGCCATCGAGGGGTGCATCTGATCAAAGGTGATGAGCTGGTTGGCCTCGAGGGAGCGCGCGAGCAGGTCCTCTTGGGGCGGGTCGAGCTGAAGGCCGCCGCGCCCGCGCCAGCGCGCCTCCTGGAGCTTGGCGATGCCCTCGTGGAGCCAGATGGGCACGGCGTTGCGGGTGAGCTTGGTGACAAAGTAGTGGACGAGCTCGTGGGAGAGCGTGTCGCGCCACCCGTAGCCGCGGGCGAGGCCGCGCGGCGAGGTGAGCATCAGGCGGTTGTAGCTGCACAGGGCGATGGTGCCGCTGGTCTCGATCTCCTCCACCGTGAGCGAGCTCACGCGCCCAAGGAACTCCGCCGTGGGGTACACCTCCACGAGGATGGGACTCGGCGGCGAGTAGGCGAAATCCTCCGAGAGCGCCTTGTCGGAGGCGGCGAGCACCTCAAAGAGGTAGGGGAGGAGGAGGCGGTCGGGCTCAAAGTAGCGCACCACGAACCGCCCGTCGGGGCTGCGCTCCTCGCTCATGCCCTTGAGGGTGTCTCGGGCGTCATACGCCTCCCGCATGAGCCCCTCATAGGGGGCGGCGCGCGCGCCGAGGGCGCCCTTAAAGGCGTCAAAGGCGCGAGACGCCTCCTCATAGCGCCCCTCCATAAAGAGCGCCCGCCCCCACACGAGGTCATACATGGGCGAGAGGCCGCGCTCCGCGGCGAGGCCCCCCTCGGGGGCGCCCGGCGGCAGGAGGGCGCGCAGGTGCGCCCGCGCCTCCGCCACGTCCCAGGCGCTGAGCGCCTTGTGGGCGAGGAGGTAGATGCCCTCCTCGCGCGCGTCCTGCGCGCTGGGGAGCGGCGCGGCGGGCGCGGCGGGCTGCGCGTGGCAGACGGGGGCGAGGGGCGCGGGCGAGCGCCCCGCGAGCCCCGCGAGCCCCGCGAGCCCCGCGAGCCCCGCGAGCCCCGCGAGCCCCGCGACTCCCAAAGCCAAAGCCCTCAGAGGTCCCTGCGGCTTCAGGGGGCGCCGGACGCCACGCGGGTGGCGCGCGCAGCGAGGCGGCGTTAGGGCGCTAGCGAGGGCGGGGGCGCTAGCGAGGGCGGGGGCGCTAGCGAGGGCGGGGCGCGCCACGCGCGGCGCGCGATCAGCGGACGAGGGACTCATAGTAGGCCTTTACCTGCTCATCATAGCCCTGCGCGGGCTTGGACTTCATGGCGTCGAGGAGGTCGCGGCGGAGGGCGTCGGGGGAGCGCCGCTCGCCATCGGGAATCTCCACGCGCTCCTGAGAGGACTCGCCGCGCCCCTCCTCCTGCGCGCCGCCTTGGCCCTGCCCCTGCCCCTGCCCCTGCCCGCGCTCCCCCTGCCCCGGGCGCGGCGCCGGCTGCTTGGCGCGCTTGAGGCCCTCCATCAGCTCCCCGAGCGACTCCTGCACGCGGCGCTGCCCCTCGCGCCCCTGCCCCGGCGACTCCCGCAGCCCGCGCTCCGCCTGCCGCGAGCCCTCGAGGGCGGCGTCGAAAGGGGCGTCGGGGACCTGGTGGAGACTCGGCGTCTTGTCGCGCTTGGCGTCGAGGCGCTCCTTGAGGCGGCGCACGCCCTCGGAGAGCGCGCCCTGCCGGCGGGCGAGCTGCGCGCCGGGGTCGCGCCCCGCGCCGCCGCGGCGCGCGCCCTGCCCGCCCGCCTGCGCCCCCTGCTGCGCCCCCTGCTGCGTCCCCCCCTGCTGCTGGGCCCCCTGCTGCTGCGCCCCCTGCTGCTGCGCTCCCTGCTGCTGAGCCCCCTGCTGCTGAGCCCCCTGCTGCTGGGCCCCCTGCTGCTGCGCCCCCTGCTGCGCGCGCTCCTCACGAGCGCGCTCCTGCGCCTGCGCCTCGCGGCGCTGCGCGCTCTCCGCGGCGCGCTCGAGGTCCTGGCGGAGCTGCTCGAGCAGGTCCTCCACCTCCCCGCTCACGCGCTCCCCCTCGCGCAGCAGCGCCTGCCCCCCCTCGCGCCCGAGGGCGGTCAGGCGCTCGAGGGCGCCAAAGGCGCCGCGGGCGCGGGTGGCGGCGTCGAGCGCCTCTAGGAGCTGCGCCTGCGACACCGAGCGGGCGAGGTCCTCCACCGCCTTCGTCGCCTCCTCGCGCAGAGAGGAGAAGTAGCCGTCGGCGCCGCCGAGGTCGAGGCGGCTCGCCTCTACCGACAGCGCCTGCAGGCGCGCCACGCGCTCGCGGAGGGCGCGCGCCGCGTCGCCCTCTAGGTTCTGGCGGGTGGCCTCGTCCATGGCGCGCTGCTGCCCCTCGGCGTCGCGGGCGAGCTCATCTTGGGCGCGCATCAGGTCGCGCGTCTGGTCCATCAGCTCGCTCAGGGCGCGCTCGAGCTCTGGGTTGCTCTGCTGGTGCAGCTCCTCTTGGTCTTTCTTGAGCTGCGACGACAGCTCGTCGAGGGAGTCCGAGAGCTCATCGAGGGCCTTGAGGGCGTCCTCCATGCGCCCCTCATCGAGCATCTTGTCGATGGAGTCGAGCTGCGCCTCGCTCTCCTCCAGACTCTTCACCACCTCATCCGACTTCATGCCGTCGAGGTTGAGGAACTCCTTGGGGAGCTTCTTGCTCAGGCGCTGCATCGCCTCGCGCATCTGCTGCATCTTCTGCCGAAAGCGCTGAAGCTCGCGGCGGATGCGGTCCTTGAGGGCGTCGCTCGGCGACTCGCGGTACTGGCTCATGAGCTCGCGCAGCTGCGCGCGGCGGCGCTCGAGGTCCTCGGCCAGCTCCGCCATCTCGTCGAGGGCCATGCGCGCCCCCATCGCCTCGAGCAAGATCACCACCTGCTCCACCTCCCCCACCAGCGCCGCCTGCGCCGCGTCGAGCGCGGCGGGGGAGGGGGGCTGCGGGCGGGCGGTGAGGGCGCTCACGGCGCGCGCCTCCTCGCTGGCGGCCTGCTCGTAGCGCTCAAGGCGCCCCACGAAGGCGAGGTGCACATCGCGGGGGGTGAGGGCGTCGGCGGCCATCTTCACCGTCACGAGGTCGCGGAGCTCGTCGAGGGCGGCGTCGGTGAGGGCGCGCGCCTCCATCCACCCCACGAGCGGCTCCCCCTCGCGCGCCGTCAGCTCGAGGCGGGCGGCGAGGGCGTCGAGCTGGCGCTCGAGGTGCGCGCGCAGGAGGTCGAGGAGGGCGTGGTGGTCAGCGCTCGGCGACTCCACCTCCACCATCACCACCTCCGACGAGGCGCGCTGCGGCCCCGCGCCCACCGCGCGGTTGTCGAGCACCTCCACCCACAGCGCCAGGCGGTCACCGGGCTGCGCCTCCACCACGTCGAGGCTGAGCGCGTCCTCGCGCTCCCACGCCGCCCCGTGCACATCGCGCAGGGGGATGCGCTCGGGGCGCTCGAGGTCGCTCGCGAGCGCCACGAGCAGCGTGGCGGCGCTGAGGCCAAAGTCGTCCTGCGCGCTCACCTTGAGCGCCACCTCGCGCTGAGGGTCGAGGCGCGCCCCCTGCGCCGGGGCGAGGAGGCGCACCTTGGGGGGGGCGTCGGGCACGACGAGGGCGTGGCGGGCGGCGGCCTCCACCCAGCGCGCGCCGGCGACGTCGGTGAGGGCGGCGCGCCAGGTGAGCGGCGCCGAGAGCGTGAAGGTGGCGTGCGCGGCGCGCCCGCCGGGGGGGTCGAGCGACAGCGGCAGCGACTGCGCCTCTCCCGCTCCCGCTCCCGCTCCCGCTCCCGCTCCTGCTCCTGCTCCCTGCGCCCCCTCGATCGCGCGCAAGAGGAGGGACGCCGAGGACGCGGGGCGGGCGAGCGTGGCCTCCACGCGCACCACGCTGCCGGCGAGCGCCTCAAAATCGCCGCTGCCGAAATCCACCGCGCGCGGCGGGAGCCCCGCGTAGGGGGGCGGGGTGATGAGGAGGCGGATGTCGGCGAGGAGCGGCGCGCGTGACACCCGATCGCGCAGCGCGCTCGGCGCCGCCGTGAGCGTGGCGAGCGCCGCGGAGAGGGCGGCGCCGCGCGCGGCGTAGGCGGCGCCCACGCAGAGGGAGGCGGCGAGGAGGGCGCGCAGGGGGGCGCGCAGGGGCGCCCACGGAGCCCAACGCGCGGCGGGGGTGCCGGCGAGGCGCGCCGCCACGCGGCGCACGAGCGCCTCCGCGAGGTCTGGGGCGCCCACGCGCCCCCCCCCCGCCGCCTCCACCGCCGTGAGGAGGGCGTCGCGCAGCTCTGGGTCAGCCCGCTCCACGCGCCGCGCCACCGCCCTGTCCGACCAGAGCCGCGCGAGGGGCGCCGCCGCGCCGGCGAGCCACCCAACGGCGAGGGCTGCGACGGCGGCGAGGGCCGTCCACCAGAGCCACCCCCCGCGCCACCCCGCCGCCACCGCCCCGAGGAGGAGGAGTCCCGCCACGAGCGCCGCCGCCAGCGTCCACAGCGAGGAGGCGAGCAGCCCGAGCGCCGCCCATCGCCACCGCGCCGCCCGCAGCCGCCGCGTCAAGGTCACGCGCGCCCCCCCATCGCCCGCGCCCCCGCCCGCGCCGCCCGCGCCCGCAGCGCCGCGCTCCTCGACCTCGCCGAGGCGGGCGCCCTCGCCCTCGCCCTCGCCCTCGCCGGGGCGGGCGCCCTCGCCCTCGCGAGTGTCGCGCGCGAGGGGTGTGTGTGTGGTGAACATGCTCATCGCTCAGCGCTCCTTGGCTCTCGCGCGCCCCGAGAGACGCGCCCGGTAGATGTACAGCGCGCGGCGCGTCAAATCCACACCCCGGCGCCCGCGCCCGCCTCAGGCGCGGTCAGCGCCGGCGCGCGGGGGGCGAAATTGCCTCCGAAAGCGTCTGTGGAGTGTGCTATCTTCCGCCCCCGCGAACATAACGCCATCGACGCAACGACGCGCGCTGCCCGCGCGGGAGGTGAGCGACCTTGACCCCCAGAGCCCCCTCATCAGCCCCCCGCCCGCCCGCCGACGCCCCCGCAGAGCGCGACCCGCAGAGCGCCCTCGCAGAGCGCGACCCGCAGAGCGCCCTCGACAGCGCCGCCGTGCGCCGCTGCCTGCGAGGCGACAAGCGCGGATTTGACGACCTCGTCCGCCGTTATGAGCGCCTCGCCCTCTACATCGCCGTGGGCTACCTGCGCAGCGAGGAGGACGCGCGCGACGCGGCGCAGGAGGCGTTCATCAAGGCCTACAGGAGCCTCCACCGCTTTGACCCCGAGAGCTCCTTTAAGGCGTGGTTTGTGCGCATCCTCAAGAACGCCTGCGTGGACCACTACCGCCGAGAGAAAAATCGGCGCGGCCTTGAATACGAGGAGGGGCGCGCCCGATCCGACGCCGCCGACGGTCTGCGCCTTCACGCGCAGATGGAGGACGTGATCCCCGACGCCCACTACGAGCTTGAGGAGGTGGGGCGCGTCTACCAAGAGGCGCTCGCGACGCTCTCGGCGCCCCACCGAGAGGTCATCATCCTCAGAGAGTTTGAAGAGATGAGCTACGAGGAGATCGCCGCCGCCACCGACGCGCACATCGGGACCGTGATGAGTCGCCTCCACCACGCCCGCAAGCGCCTCCAGGAGGCGCTCAAGCCCTACCTCGAGTCGATCGGCGCCTACACCCTCGCCGCGCGCGCCGGGGAGGGCGTGGGCGCCAAGCGCCCCCGCGCCGCCCGGGACCCCTCAGGCGGAGACCGCTAAGGCGCCGCGCCCCCCTCCCCCGCGAATCCAGCCCGCTCCATCATCCATCACAGGAGAACATCATGACAGACGAGCAGCTCTTGGTCCTCTACTTTGACGGCGAGCTCGACGCCGAGGTCGCCGAGGAGCTCGCGGCGCGCCTTGAGGCGGAGCCGGCGCTCCAGGAGGCGCTCGACGCGCTGTGGGCGCAGCGGGCGGGGGTGCGGGGCGCGGTGGGGGCGGAGCTGTCCGCCCTGCGCCTCGACGGCTTCGCGGAGCGCGTCATCGCCGCGCTCCCGCCGGACGAGGAGGTGGAGTGGCTGCGCGCGGCGGGCGCGGCGGGCGCGGCGGGCGCGGCGGGCGCGGCGGGTCGCGGCGTGGGGGCGCGTGTTGGCGAGTGGCTCTCCGCCCGCCTCGCCCCGCTCCTCTTGGGGGCGGCGGTGGCGGCGGCGGTGATGGTGGGGCTGCGCCTGTGGGCGGGGGAGGCGCCGCGCTCGCCGGCGACGCCGGGGCGCGCGCCCTCTGGCGCTCAGGCGCCCGGGAGCGCCGTGCAGATCAAACTCGACGCGCAGGGCGCGCCCATGCACGACGAGGATGAGGGCGAGGGGGGCGCCGGGAGCGACATCTGACCTCTGAGCGCGTGGGGGGGCGTTTTTGTTTTGAGCCGCGGCGCGTTCTGTGGTGATCTAGGCGGGTGAGGTGGGAGTTTCGCTGTCTGGAGGAGCTATGCCGTTCGTCACCCTGAGCAGGGCGCTGCTCATGAGCCTCGCGTGCGCCGTGGGGGCTTTCGCTTGGTACGCTACGCGCGTGGAGGGCCCGGCGCTCTCGCGGCTCATCGCGGAGCGCGAGCGCCTGCTCGAGCAGCGGCGGCAGGAGGTGCGCGAGCTCGAGCACAGGGTGCACGTCATCGAGGCTGAGATTCAGGCGCTCGAGGTCGACAGCGAGGAGAGCTCGCTGATGGCGCGGACGCTCTTGGGGATGGTGCTGCCCTCTGAGCTGCTCTATCAGCTCAGCGGGGGCGCGGGGGCAGCGGCGGGGGCGGCGGGGGCGGGGGCGGCGGCGGGGGCGGCGGCGGCGGGGGCGGCGGCG
>VGTA01000033.1 GCA_016874875.1 Deltaproteobacteria bacterium
CTGCGTGATCTCCTCCACGCCGCCCTCAGCGGCGGGGATGACCTTGATGTCGGCGTCCTTGAGCGCCGAGATGGCGTCGCCCGTCTTGAGCTCGTCGCGCAGGCGACCGGCGAGGTTGCGGTTCTTGTTCTTGAGCGCCTCGCGGGTGTCGACGCCGTACTCCTCTTGGAACTGCGCCACCGCGGTGGCGCTCATGCCGATCACCACCTCGCGGGCGCTGAGGTCCTGCGAGATCAATTTGTACTCGGGGTAGGAGCGCTGCAGGAACGACACCACGCCGTCGGCGAACGCCTGGGCGTGCTCATCGGCCTTGGCGCCCTCAAAGCGCACCGTGAGCTGCGTGATCTCCTCCGCATAGGGGATGACCTTGATCTCGGCGCCCTTGAGCGCCGAGATGGCGTCGCCCGTCTTGAGCTCGTCGCGCAGGCGACCGGCGAGGTTGCGGCTCTTGTTCTTGAGCGCCTCGCGGGTGTCGACGCTGTACTGCAGGTGGATGCCGCCCTGCAGGTCGAGGCCCAGAATCATGCGATTCTTAAAGAAGCTCGTGTACCACGACGGGAGCGCGGCGCCGGGCGCCATAAGGCCCAAGATGGTGGGCAGCAGCGTCGCGGACGACAAGAGGATTAAGAGGAAGAGCGCGAACACGCGCCCTCTCCATTGTCGGTTCATGTGTGAGACTCCTGGCGGGGCAGGGGTGAGGCGGGAGTGAGGGGGGCAGGGGCCGCGGGGGCCGCCGCGCGGTGACTGGGGGGCGCTTACTTGGAGGCGCTCGAGGCCGCGGGCGTGGCGGGGGGCTCGTAGGGGTCAACGTCCTCGCGCGCCACGCGGACGCGCACGCCCTGCGCGATCTCCACGAGCATCTCGTGCGCCTTGACCTCCTTGACCACGCCGATGAGGCCGCCGCTCGTGATCACTACGTCGTCGGCCTTGATGCGGCTGAGCGTCTCTTGGCGCTTGCGCTCCTGCGTGCGCTGCGGGCGGATGATCAAGAAGTAGAACACCGAGAGCATGAGCAGAAAGGGGAGGGCGGCGGCGGCGCAGCTCGGCTCGCCGGGGGCGGCCGCCTGGGAGATCAGGAGAGGGAGC
Organism: Deltaproteobacteria bacterium; assembly: GCA_016874875.1. Lineage (GTDB taxonomy): Bacteria > Myxococcota_A > Bradymonadia > UBA7976 > VGTA01 > VGTA01. The sequence goes on from VGTA01000033.1 coordinate 1,087, forward strand.
AGGTCTGTCACGGTGTATCCAAGCGAGAGGGTGGCGTGGGGCGATCGAGCGGCGATCGGGCGGCGATGAGGCGCGCGGGGGGGCGCGCGGGGGGGGGCAGCGAGAAGGGAGAGCTCCCCTCAAGGAACGCTCGAGGAGCGCTCGAGGAGCGCTCAAGGAGCGGAGCTCAAAAGAGCCCCTCACGGGGGGCAAATGTCCCCGTATAGGTGCGCGAGGCGGCTAGGGATTAGCAGGTTTTTCCCCGATAATCAACCACCGCGCCCCGCGCGCACCACCGCGTAGTCGGCGCCGCAGGCGCGGAGGAACTCCTCTTGGAAGGCGCCAAAGCGCCCCTCGCGGAGCGCGCGCCGCGCCTCGCGCATGAGCTCGAGGTACACGAAGAGGTTATGCACCGACAGCAGCCCATAGACGAGGAGCTCGCTTGAGCGGAGCAGGTGGCGGAGGTAGCCGGCGCTGAAGCGCGCGCAGGTGCTGCAGCGGCAGGTGGGGTCGAGGGGGCCCGCCTCGTCTTGAAAGCGCGCGTTGCGCAGATTGATCTTGGCGCGCCCGCCGTTGACGAACAGGCTGCCCTTGCGGGCGTTGCGGGTGGGCATGACGCAGTCAAACATGTCGACGCCGCGGCCCACGGCGGCGATGAGGTCCTGCGGCGTGCCCACGCCCATCAGGTAGCGGGGCTTGTGGGCGGGGAGGAGGGGGGCGCTCGCCTCGATGACCTCGTACATCTGCGGAATCGACTCGCCCACGCTGAGGCCGCCGATGGCGAAACCGTCAAAGGGGTGAGGGCAGAGCTGCTCGATGTGGCGCGCCCGCAGGGCGAGGTCTACGCCGCCCTGCAGAATCCCAAAGAGCGCCTGGCGCTCAGGGTGGCGGCGGGCGGCGAGGGCGCGCAGGGACCAGCGGGTGGTGCGCTCGAGGGCGGCGGCGTGGACGGGGGCGGGGGCGCTCGAGGGCTCGAGGTGGTCGAGGCACATCATGATGTCGGCGCCGATGGCCTCCTGCACGCGAATCGACTCCTCGGGGGTGAGGTGCAGCAGCGTGCCGTCGATGTGGCTCCGGAAGCTCACGCCCTCCTCGGTGACCTTGCGGAGCTGCGCGAGCGAGAGCACCTGAAAGCCGCCGCTGTCGGTGAGGATGGAGCGCCGCCAGCCCGCCATGGCGTGCATGCCGCCGAGCGCCTCGAGGCCCGGCACGCCGGGGCGCAGGGCGAGGTGGTAGGTGTTGCCGAGGATGATCTGCGCGCCCATGTCCTCGAGGTCTTGGGGGGAGACGCCCTTGACGGAGGCGAGGGTGCCCACCGGCATAAAGATGGGCGTCTCCACCTCGCCGTGGGCGGTGCGGAGGCGCCCGAGGCGGGCGTGGGTGTGGGGGCAGGTGGCCTCGACGCGGTACTTTAGGTCCATGGCTTTTGGGCTCTCAGCGGGGGCAGGGGCAAGGGCGGGGGCAAGGGCGGGGGGGCGGGGGGCGCGCTCAGGCCCAGCGCCCCCCGGGGCGGCGGAAGAGGGACGCGTCGCCGTAGCTGTAGAAGCGCAGCCCCTCCGCCACGGCGCGCGCGTAGGCGCGCAGGGTGACGTCGTGGCCGGCGAAGGCGGAGACCAGCATCAGCAGCGTGCTCTTGGGGAGGTGGAAGTTGGTGATCAGGCCGTCGATGACGCGGAAGCGGTAGCCGGGGGTGATAAAGATCTGCGTGCGGTCGGCGCGCGGGTCCGCCGCGCAGCTCTCGAGGGCGCGCACCACGGTGGTGCCCACCGCCACCACCGCGCGCCCCTCCCGCGCGGCGCGGTCCACCGCCTCGCGGGTGGCGGCGGGCACCGCGTAGCGCTCGGTGTGCATCACGTGCTCCTCCACGCGACTCGCCTTGACGGGGGCGAAGGTGCCGGGGCCCACCACCAGGGTGAGGGTGTGGACCTCCACGCCCTTGGCGCGGAGCGCGTCGAGGAGCTCGGCGGTGAAGTGCAGCCCCGCCGTGGGGGCCGCCACGGCGCCGGGGGCGCTGGCGTACACGGTCTGGTAGCGCTCGCGGTCGAGGTCGTCGGGGGCGCGGGTGATGTAGGGGGGGAGGGGGAGCTGGCCGGCCTGCTCGAGCCAGCCCCACAGGGCGGCGAGGCGCTCCGCCGCGCCCTGCTCCGCCGCGCCCTGCTCCGCCGAGCCCTCTGCGGCGAGCGCGCCCCCCTCCAGCGACAAGCGCGCCACCCCCCCCTCCTCGCGCGCCACGAGGCGCGCCGTCACGCCGAGCGGCAGGGACACGGGCTGCCCTGGCTGGAGCCTGCCGCGGGTGAGGGCGCGGATGTGCAGCCCCCCGCCGCCCTCCTCCGCCGGCTCCAAGAAGAACACCTCCACCTGCCCGCCCGTCTCCTTGCGCCCGTAGAGGCGCGCGGGGACCACGCGGGCGTCGTTGAGCACGAGCACCTCGCCGCCCTCAAAGGCGTCGAGCACGTCGCCAAAGCGCCCAAACGACACCTCGCCCGCCGCGCTCACGCGCATGAGGCGGCTCTCGCCGCGGCGGTCGCTCGGGCGCTGGGCGATGAGGTGCGCCGGGAGCTCAAAGTCGTAGTCCTCGACGCGCTCCCCGCTCACGCCCCGCCCCCCGCCCAGCCGCCCGCCCAGCCGCCCGCCGCCAGCGCCGAGATGATCTGCTGGCCGCGGTGCCCCCAGATCGGGTGCGGGGCGCGCGAGAGCTCATCGGCGAGCGCCACCGCCGCCGCGTGGGGGTGCGCGCCCGTCTCGGTGGCGCGGGCGAGGACGCGGAGGCTGGTCTGGTACACCGACTGCGCCCAGCCGCGCCCGAGGTGCCGCGCGAACGAGGGGTCGTCGGCGGGGTCAGCGCCCACGTAGCCGTACTGCTCGTTGGCGCAGTTGACGATGCCCATGCGGTTGACCAAGAAATCGGGCAGGTAGGTGACGCCGCGGGCGGCGAGGGCGGCGCCGTCGCGGGCGGGGTCCTGCAGCTGGTTGTTGGCGGCGCCGCAGACCACGCGCGTCCGCAGGGCGGGGATGGTGGTGGGGTTGAGGACGGCGCCCATGGCGGCGGGGCAGAGGGCGTCGCAGGGCCAGGCGAGCGGGCTGAGGTCGCCGGGCGCCGCGCAGGTGAGCTCGAGCGCGTCGCCGTAGCGCGGGGCGAGGCGCGCGGCGAGGGCGTCGAGGCGGGCGGCGCTGATGTCGGTGGCGCGCACCCGCGCGCCGCGCTCAAGGAGGAGCGAGATGATCACCTCGCCCACGTTGCCCGCCCCCTGCACCACCACCACCTTGCCCCGCAGGTCGCCGCGCGCGGGGTCGGCGTCGCCCTCCCGCGCCCCCTCGGCGTAGGCGAAGGCGGCCTCGAGCCCCCGCACCACGCCGAGGGCGGTGGCGCCGGAGGGGTTGCCGCTGCCGCCGCGCGCCTTGGGGATGCAGGTGATGAAGCGCGTCTCGTTAGCGATGCTCGCCATGTCGGCGGTGTGGGTGCCCACGTCCTCGGCGGTGATGTAGCAGCCGCGCAGCGACGAGATGAAGCGCCCGTACTCCTCAAAGAGGGCGGCGCGGCGGGCCGGGTCGGTCACGTCCCCGCTGGCGGGGCGCGAGATCACGCCCTTGCCCCCGCCCCACCAGAGCCCCGCGAGGGCGTTCTTGTGCGTCATGCCCTTGCTGAGGCGCACGCCGTCGTTGAGCATCTGCCCAAAGCGCTCGTAGCCCCAGAAGCGCGTGCCGCCCTGCGCCTGCCCACGGCAGGTGCGGTGCACAAAGGCCCCGTGGAGGACGTCGTCGAGGGCGCTGACCTCAAAGAAGAGGCCCTCGTGCCCCTCAAAGTCCACGCGGTCGGCGGCGAGGGCGTCGGCGATGGGGCGCAGGAGGGGGTGGGAGGGGCGCACGGCGCCCGTGGCGGGGTCGGCGGTGAAGCAGAAGCGCCGCACGCCCTCGGCGCGGAGGGCGGCGGCGAGGGCGGCGGGGGAGAGGGCGAGGAGGTCGCTTATGCGGTCGCTCATGCGATGGCTCATTCAGTGGGAGAGGGCGCGGGGGGGGAGCGCGGTCCCCACGATAGCGCGAAATGCTGGAATGTCCACCGCCGCCCGCCCCCTCAGGGCGCCGGGCGGCGCACCAGGCGCGCCCCGCGCGCCGCCGACGGCGCGCGCACCTCGGCGTCCGCCGCCCCGGCCTCCACCCGCGCCGTCACCCGCGCCTCGCGCGCCGGCGCCAGCGCCGAGCCGCCCACCGCGAGCCAGCCCGCCGCCCCGCCCCACGCCCACTCCGAGGCGTTGCCGCCGAGGTCGCAGAGCGCCAGCGGCCCCCCGCCCAGCGGCGCACCGCACGGCGCGCCCACCTCGGCGCCGCACTCCTCCGTGCGCGCCTGGTCGCAGGTGACGCCCTCCCCCCACAGCGGCGCCTCCGCCCAGGGGTAGAGCCCCTCGCGCGTGGCGCGCCCGCCCTGCGCCAGCAGCGCCCACTCCTCGTGCGTGGGCAGCCCGAGCGCCCACGCGTCCCCGCGCGCGTCCGTGACGGGACCGAGGGCGGCGAGGGCGGCGGCGAGGGCGGCGGGGTCGGGCGCCGCTAGAGGGCGCGCGCCCTCCCCCGGCGGCGAGGGCTCTAGCAGCGGCTCCCCCGAGAGCGCCGCCCACTGCGCCGCCGTCAGCTCCTCGCGGCTCACCTCAAAACCCTCCACCCACCGCGCCGCGCTCGGCGGCGCGCTCGACGTGGCGCGCACGTAGGCGCCCGGCACGCGCACCCACGTGATTCCCGCCTCGTCCACGCTCACCTGCGGCGAGGGGGGCGGGGCGCCGGGGGCGGGGCTGGCGGCGCGGGCGAGGGGCGCCGTGAAGCGGGCGAGGCCCGCGCTCGTCGACACCCACGCCAGCCCCTCTAGCCCCGCCGCCACCACGCGCACGTCCACCACCTCGGCGCTCGGCAGGCCGTCGGCGTCGGTATACTGGCGCGCGGCGCCCTCGGGCGCGCGCACAAAGAGCCCGCGCGGCGAGGCGGCGAGGAGGCGCCCGTCGGTCATCTGCGCGAGGGCGGTGAGGGGGGGCTCGAGCTCCGGCGACAGGGACACGCGCTCAAAGGCGAGCGGGTCCTCCTCGGGCCTGAGCGCCCCCGCGGCGCGCGCCACGCGCCGGTAGAGCCCCTCGGCGGTGGCCGCCCACAGGACGCCCCCCGCCCCCGTCAGCAGGTCGTAGGTGGGCGGCAGCGGCGCGCCGCTCAGGTCGCCCACGGCGTAGAAGCGGACGCCGTCAAAGCGCCACACGCCCCCCCGCGCCCCCACCCACGCCCGCCCCTCGCGGTCCACCTCCACCGCGAAGAGGTCCCCCGCCGCCGCGCCGAGGGCAGGGGCGAGGGGGTAGAGGTAAAAGCGCCCCTGCCGGCGGTGCGCCACCCCGCCGCGCGCCGCCACCCACGCCTGCCCGAGCGGGTCGAGGGCCACGTCGCGCACGGAGTCGGAGGGGAGGCCGTCGAGAGCGCCGTAGCGCGCGCCCTCGTAGGTGAGGCCAAACGAGTGCGCCCCCCACACCCCCTGCGACACGCTCACCGCCCCGCGCCGCGCGTCGGCGCCAAAGCCCACGTAGGGGCCAAAGCTCAGGGTCTGGCGCGAGGGCACGAAACTCAGCGGCGCCGGCGCCCCCGGGCGGGGCGCCGTGAGGGGGGCGGGCGCCGAGGAGGGGGAGGCGGAGAGGAGCAGCTGGTGCCCCTGGTGGAGCAGGCGCCCGTTGGGGCCGGCCAGCAGCGGCGCGCCCACGTTGTCGAGGGGGTCGGGGTGGAAGGCGGGCTCGCGCGCGCCACCGCCGAGGGCGGTGAGCCCCGGGAGGCCCTCGTCAAAGACCCACAGCCCCCCCGAGGGCGCGCGCAGCCCCAGCGGCGACTCAAACAGCGCGGCGAGGGCAGCGGCGCTCGGCCAGCCCGAGGCGCTCTGCCCCTGCTCCGTGGCGGGGAGGAACGCCGCGTGACTCTTGACCCCCTGCTCGAGCGAGAGCGCCCACACTCGCCCGTCGGCGCTAAAGCCCACGCGCTGCACGCGGTCGCTGCGGAGGAGGGGGCGCGTGAAGCCCTGCCAGCCCACCTGCGGCGAGTAGCGGTAGGCGCCGCCGTCGGTGCTGGCCCACACCTCGCCGGTGAGGGGGCTGACGCTCACGTCGCGCACGGCGTGGTTGGGCAGCTCCACCCCTCGCCGCCAGCACCGGAGGGCGCCGCCGTCGAGGCGCACCACGGCGCCCTCAAAGGCCACATACACGCGCCCCGAGAGGCGGTCCACGTCGAGACCCACCGCCGCCGCCCACGGCACCACATAGCCGCCGTCGAGGCAGGGCGCGTCCACGCCGGGGGTGAGGCGGCGCGCCTCCTCGAGCACCCACGCCCCCGAGGCGGCGTAGCGCGTGGCGAGGCCGCGGTCGGTGATGGCGCGGAGGTCGCCCTGCGCGCTGAGGGCGACGTGGCGCACAAAGTTGGACGGCGCGCCCTCGCTCGACGTGTGCCGCTCTCGGGCGTAGGCGCCCTGCGCGTCAGCGCCCCCGAGGGGGCTCCAGCGCCACCGCGTGAGCCCGCCGCCCTCCGACGCCACCCACACATCGTCGCCGAAGCGCGCCACGTCGCGCACCGCGCGGTCGCTCAGGTGTGTCTCAAAGAGCGCGTCGCAGGCGTCGCCCACGCCGTCGCGGTCGCGGTCGCCCTGCGCGGGGTCGGCGCGGGTGGGGCAGACGTCGAGGGCGTCCACCACGCCGTCGGCGTCCCGGTCGGCGTCGCAGGCGTCGCCGAGCCCGTCGCCGTCGAGGTCGCGCTGCGCGGGGTCATAGACGCCGGGGCACACGTCGCACGCCTCGTCCACCATGTCGCCGTCGGCGTCGCGGCGGAGGTTGGGCGCGAGGGGGCAGGAGTCGCTGAGGTCGGGCACGCCGTCGTTGTCGTCGTCCTCGTCGCAGGCGTCCCCCACGCCGTCCTCGTCGCGGTCCTCCTGCCGCGGATCAAACGAGAGGGGGCAGCGGTCCTCGTCGCCCTCCACCCCGTCGCCGTCGGCGTCCGCGTCGCACAGGTCGCCGAGGCCGTCGAGGTCGAGGTCGCGCTGCTCTGGGTTAAACACCTCCACGCAGCTGTCCGCCGCGTCCACCACGCCGTCGCCGTCCACGTCGAGGGAGCAGAGGTCGCCGGTGGGGCCGCCCGAGGTGTTGCGCTGGTCGGGGTTGAACACCGACGGGCAGTTGTCGCGCTCATCGGCGACGCCGTCGTTGTCGTCATCGGCGTCACAGAGGTCCCCTTGGCCGTCGAGGTCCACGTCCGCCTGGTCGGGGTTGGCGGTGAGGGGGCAGGAGTCCTGCGCGTCGAGGACGCCGTCATTGTCGTCGTCGAGGTCGCAGGAGTCCCCAAAGGCGTCGCCGTCGGCGTTGAGCTGCGCGGCGTCCGCCACGAGGGGGCAGAGGTCCGCGCCGTCGGGGACCCCGTCGCCGTCGTCATCGGGGTCACAGGCGTCGCCGCGCCCGTCGCCGTCGGTGTCCACCTGCGCGGGGTTCGGCGTCACGGGGCAGTTGTCGCCCACGCGCGGCGCGCCCTCGGGGGAGAGGCCGAGCCCGTCGGGGACGCCGTCGCGGTCGGTGTCGGCGAGGAGGGGCGAGGAGCCGAGCTGCGCCTCAAGGGCGTCGGGGAGCCCGTCGTTGTCGTCGTCCTCATCGCAGGCGTCCCCGCGCCCGTCGCGGTCGGTGTCGAGCTGCGTGGGGTTGGGCGTCAGCCGGCAGTTGTCGCTCAGGTCGGGCTCGCCGTCGTTGTCGTCGTCGTCGTCGCAGGCGTCCCCGCGCCCGTCGCGGTCAGTGTCGAGCGCCACCGGGCGCCCGGGGGCCGAGCGCGCGGGGTCGAGGGCGTCGCGGACGGTGGGGCAGGGGTCGCAGTACACGGCGTCCACGCACACCCCCGCGGGGGTGCGCGCGCCGTTGAGGAGCCCGTCGCCGTCGAGGTCGCCGAGGGGGCCGGGGCCGTCGAGCTGGTCCACCGCCCCGTCGCCGTCGGAGTCCACGTCCGCGCGCTCCACCGCGTCGATCAGCCCATCGCCGTCGAGGTCCGCCGGCGCGAGGCCCGCCGTGAGCGCCTCGCTCAGACTCACCACGCCGTCGTCGTCGGCGTCGTAGCGGGCGAACGCCAAGGGGGCGGGGGCGGAGAGGGGGGCGGGGGTGAGCTCATCGGGGTCGAGGCGCCCATCGCGGTCGCTGTCGGTGAGGGCGCCGGAGGTGCCGAGGGCGAGGAGCTCGAGGCCGTCCCCGAGCCCGTCGCGGTCGGTGTCGGGCGCGCGGGGGTCGAGGCGCGCGGCGAGCTCCTCGAGGTCGCTGAGCTCATCGCCGTCCTGGTCGGAATCGCAGGGGTCGCCGAGGCCGTCGCCGTCGAGGTCCTCCTGCGCGCCGCCGTAGACGCGCGGCGCGTTAAAGAGGTTGGGGCAGTTGTCGACGCTGTTGGGCACGCCGTCGAGGTCCACGTCGCCGTCGGGGCCGAGGTCCTGGCTCAGCGTCACGGGGTAGCGGTCGGCGGGCGTCACCTGAAGCCCCTCGCGCACCTCAAACTCCACGCGCTCGTCGCTCCAGTCCACGCGGAGCGTGCGCGGCACATAGCCGTCGCTCGTGAAGGCGAGCTGGTGCGGCGCGCGCTCTAGGGCGAGGGCAAAGCCGCCCGCCGGGTCGCTCAGCGACGAGGAGGCGATGGGGGAGGAGAGGGCGCCCTCGGGGCTGATGAGGCGCGCCACCACCAGCACCCCGCCGTGCCCCGCCCCCGGCGCCGCGCCGGCGCCGAGGCGCACGAGGCCGCGCAGGAGCGCCGGGGGCGAGGGGGGCGTGGGGGTGAGCGCGAGGGTGAGCGGCGCCGACGGCGGCGCGGCGCGGAGGTCAAAGAGGCGCGTGAGGGGGAGGTGCCCCCGCGCCACCACCTCGAGGCCATAGAAGGCGGGGGGGAGGCGCGTCAGCGCAAAGCAGCCGTCCTCGCCGAGGGCGGCCTCGCGGCGCTCCGTGGGGCCCGAGAGCGTCACCGAGGCCACCGCCGGCCACGCCCCGCGCTCCGCCGCCGAGAGCGGGCTCTGCAGGCAGCCGGCGAGGGCGCCGGAGAGGTCCGCGGGGAGCACCACAGGGGCGCGCCCGGCGAGGGGCGCGTACACCACCCCGCCCGCCGCCTCCTCCGCCACCTCAAAGCGCTCGTCGTCGGGGTCCCAGAGCGCGTAGAGCTCCCGGGCGCCGTAGCCGGGCGCCGACAGCGCGAGCAGGTAGTCGCGGGGGGGCAGCGACAGAGCGTAGTCGCCGTCGTCCGAGGCGCGCGTGGCCGCCACCAGGGCGCCGTCGGCGCGCGCCTCCACCACGACGGCGCCGTGGGCGCGCGCCCCCTCGAGGCGCGCGGCGCCGCGCAGGGGGACGAGCGGGACCGGGGGGGCGGGGACGGGGGCGCGCAGGTCAAAGTGGCCGGCGCTGGTGCTCACGCCCTGCGCCACCGCCACGGGGCGCGCCTGCGGCTCGTAGCCGTCGCACGACACGCGCACCCAGCGGGCGCCCGGCGGGGCGGCGTCGAGGCGGAAGCGCCCATCGGCGTCGGGGGTGGCGGTGAGCAGCGCCGACTCCGGGGCGGCGAGGGGGTCGTCGGTGAGGCGGACCACGGCGCGCGCGAGGGCGCCCGGGGGGAGCGCCCCGTCGAGGCTCACGGTGCCCACCACGGCGCTCGGGAGCGGCGCGAGCGCCACGGGCTCGCCGAGCTGCGAGGGCGCGTCGGCGCGCACCTCCACGCCAAAGCGGAGGGCGGGCTCGTAGCCCTCGGCGCTCAAGCGGAGGGTGTGGGCGCGGGGGGGCAGCGGCAGGTAAAAGGCGCCGTCGCTGGCGCTGAGGGTGGCGAAGGGGGTGCCGAGCGCCTCGACGAAAATGGCGCCGTGGGCGCCGGCGGGCGCGCCGGCGCGCGTCACCACGCCCCCCACGCCCACCGACAGGTCGCCGGTGCTCGGGTTGACGCGCGGCTCGAGGGGCAGGTCGCCGAGGTAGAGCACCTCGCCGGGGTTGACGAGGATGGCGTAGCGGAGCGGCACAAAGGCGCTGAGCTGCGCGAGCAGCTCATAGCTGCCGGGGGTGAGCGCGGTGAACGAGAAGCGCCCGCCCGCGTCGGGCGTGGCGGCGCGCGGCTCCGCGCCGAGGGCGGTGAGCAGGCGCAGCGTCACCCGCGCCTCGCGCACAGCGCTGGCGGGCACCCCGGCGGGGACGGCGAGGCGCCCGGAGACCTCCCCGGGGCGCTGCGCCCCCTGCGCGGCGGCGGGGTCGTAGGGGTTGGTGGGGGGGACGGGCTCGCAGCCGCTCAGGGGCGCGGCGGCGAGGGCGGCGAGGGCGGCGAGGGCGGCGAGGGCGCGGAGGCGCGCGGTGAGGCTCAAGGTGTTCATCGCTCAGAACTCCCCAGAGAGGGCGGCGCCCGCGGGGGCGACGACGAGGCGCAGGTGGGCGCGGTCGCGCCCGGAGACATAGGCGTCAACGGAGGCGGCGAGCCAGGCGGCGCCGAGGCCCGCCCACAGGTAGGCGGCGCGCGCGTAGGCGGCGTTGGCCTGCTCGCGGTAGGGGACCGCGCTGGCGACCCCCGCGGCGTAGCGCCGCTCGGCGCGCGCGCCCTCAACGGTGGAGGCGAGCGCCCCGGCGGCGAGGGAGAGCGTGAGGGCGCCGTAGGCGACGGCGGCGGCAGGGCGGTCTTGGTAGAGCTGACCCCAGCCCGGCAGGAGCGCCGAGCGCCAGAGGGCGCCCGCGCGGCTCTCGTGGCGCAGGGCGTCGCGCTCAAACGCGCCGAGCGCCTCGCTCGGCAGCTCCGCCGCCACCTCCGAGACCGTGGCGCCGCGGCGCACGCTCAGCACCTTGAGCGTGAGGGCGCGCGCCCGCGCCGAGGGCGTCACGCGCTCCGCGCCCACGGCCACCACCACGAGGTAGCGGGCGTTGAGGGCGCGCCCGACCGACACCGCGCGCGCCTCGGTGAGCGGGTGGGCGTGGCGGCGGGAGACGTCCCCCCACGCCGCCCAGGCGCCCTCGGCGGCGGCGAGCGGCGTGGCGAGGGTGTGGGGGCGCGCGGCGACGAGGGCGTGGAGGTGCGCCGTGAGCGCCTCCGCGAGGGCGGGAGAGAGGTCCTCCGAGCGCGCCGGCAAGACCGCCACGCGCATGAGGGCGTTGTCGCCGTCGGGGCGCGCCCCTCTGAGCGCGTCGTCGAGGGCGTCGGAGAGGGCCGCGGTGAGCGCCGTCTCGCTGAGCGCCACGGCGTCGCCGGCGGCGGGCGGCGCCAGCGGCTCATAGCCCCCCGGGGCGGCGTGGGCGGGCGAGGTGGCGCTGAGGGCGGCGCTGAGGGCGGCGCTGAGGGCGGCGCTGAGGGCGGCGCTGAGGGCGGCGCTGAGGGCGGCGCTGAGGGCGGCGCTGAGGGCGGC
>VGTA01000034.1 GCA_016874875.1 Deltaproteobacteria bacterium
CAGCACCTCCGCCGCCAGCGCCCGCCCGAGCGCCTCTGGCTCCTCCCCCATCGCCACCCGCTCCACCAGCGTCACCCCGTCCGGCGACCCCACGAACGCCTTAAGGCGCAGCGCCGCCCCGTCCGCCGTCGCCGCCGCCCCCACCGGCACGCGGCAGTCCCCCTCCACGGCGGCCAGGAACGCCCGCTCCGCGCGCACGCAGCGCGCCGTGGGCTCGTGGTGGAGGGGCGCGAGCAGCGCGCGCACCGCCGCGTCCCCCTCGCGGCACTCCACCGCCAGCGCCCCCTGCGACGCCGCCGGCGTCCAGCGCTCTGGATTCAGCGGCAGGTAAGCGAACCCCTCCTCCTCGTTGAGCTTGAGGCGCAGAATCCCCGCCATCGCCAAGAGCACCGCGTCCACGCGGCGCGGCCCCTCCTCAAGGACGCGCCCCATGCGCGTCTGCACGTTGCCGCGGATCGACACCACCTCCGCCCGCGGCCAGCGGCGGCGGGCGAGGCACTCGCGGCGGAGACTCGACGTGCCGATCACGCGCAGCGCCTCCACGTCCTCCCCCGCCCGATAGATCAGCACGTCGCGCACGTCCCCGCGCGCCGGCACCGCCCCGAGCGTGAGCCCCTCGGGCAGCCGCGTGGGCATGTCCTTGAGGCTGTGCACGGCGACGTGAATCTCCTCGGCGAGCAGCGCCTCCTCCAGCTCCTTGGTGAAGAGCCCCTTGCCGCCCACCTCCGAGAGCGGGCGATCGAGGATGTGGTCGCCCCGCGTCTTAAAGACGCGCAGGCTGGCGCTCAGGCCCTCGTGCGCCTCCTCGAGGCGCCGCTTCACCTCATTGGCCTGCCACAGCGCCAGCGCCGACCCGCGCGTCCCGATAACGAGCTCTCTCATGAGCGTCCTGACTCCCCCGGGGGGGGCTGAAGTGAGTGTGGGTGATCCGCGCGCGGCGCCTCGGCGCGCGACGGGCTCGGGCGCGCCGACTCCTCCACCCCAAAGAGCGCCTCCGCCACCCGCAGCGCCACGTCGCGGTCCGGGTGCTCCGCGTAGCCCTTGAGGCCCGTCAGCGCCTGATGGAGCACCTTGTTGGCGAGGCGCTCCGCCAGCTGCGCCACCACGCGCTGCTGCGCCGGCGTCAGGTCCGCCAGGCGGGGCTGCGCCCACTCCAGCTCCTGCGCCTTGAGCGCGTGCACCCGCTCGCGCACGGCCCCCAGCAGCGGCCCGAGCTCGCGGCGGGCGCCGAGCGCGCGCAGGCGCTCGAGCTCCTCGCGCAGCAGCCCCTCCGCCGCCTCCGCCTCCCGGGCGCGCTGCGCGCGATTCTCGTCGGCGATGCCGTTGAGGTCATCGACGTCATACACATAGACGTTATCGAGCTCGTTGACCGACGGCTCCACGTTGCGCGGCACCGAGATGTCGATTAAGAACAGCGGGCGGTACTTGCGCGCCCGCAGCGCCCGCGCCACGAGGTCCTTGGTCACGAGGTAGCCGTGGGCGCCTGTGGAGGTGATGACGATGTCGGCCTGCGCGAGCAGGTCCGGCAGCTCCGACAGCCCGCGCGGCTGCCCGCCGAGGCGCTCGGCGAGGGCGGCGGCGCGCTCGAGACTCCGGTTGGCCACCCACAGCCGCGTCACCCCCTCCTGGCGCAGGTGCTGCGCGGCGAGCTCGCCCATCTCCCCGGCGCCCACGAGGAGCGCCGTCTGCGCCGCGAGGTCCTCAAAGATCTGCCGCGCGAGGCCCACCGCCACGCTGCTGATCGAGACCACGCTCTTGCCGATGCCCGTCTGCGTCCGCACCCGTTTCGCCACCGCGAACACGCGCTCCATCAGCCCGCTCAGGCGCGCCCCCGCCGCCCCCGCCTCGCGGCAGCGCTCAAACGCCGCCTTGAGCTGACCCAGAATCTGCGCCTCCCCCACCACCATGCTGTCGAGGCTCGCCGCCACCCGCAGGAGGTGGTGGAGCGCCTCCTCGCCCTCGCGCACATACACGTGCGGGCGCAGCTCCTCCGGCGGCAGGCCCGCGTGGGACGCCAGCAGGGCCAGCGCCCCCTCCCCCGCCTCCCCGCGCGCCCCCGCCCCGGCGGCGCCGTAGAGCTCCACGCGGTTGCACGTGGAGAGCAAGAGCGCCTCGTCGCACCCCGCCGCGCGCGCCCGGAGCGCGAGCGCCCCCTGCTCCTCCTCGCGCACCGCGAGGCGCTCGCGCACGTGGAGGGGCGCCGTCTTGTGGTTGAGGCCCAAGACGAGCAGGCCGCGCGCGAGGTCCTGCGGCGACGGCGGCGGTGACGGCGGCGGTGACGGCGGCGGCGGCGACGGCGACGGCATCTGCTCAGCCCCTCACGCTCTCACGCTGTACTGCGCCACCACCAAGAGCAGCGCCACGAACGACCCGATCGTGAGCCACGCCGCCCGCCGCCCCCGCCAGCCCGCCGTGAGGCGCGCCTGCAGCACGCCCCCATAGACCAGCCACGCCCCCGCCGAGACCACATAGCTCAAGTGGAGGCCCCCGTGACCCTGAAAGGCGCGCGCGCTGCCGAGCAGCAGGGCGAGGGTGTAGAGGGGGAAGCCCGCGAGGAGCCCGCGCAGGCAGAGCGCGTCGAGGGTGGCGAGGGAGGGCAGCCGCGTCCCGGGGGCGGGGCGCCGCTTGGATTTGAGGCGGCGCTCCACCCACAGGTAGAGTCCGCTCGCCCCCGCCGACACCGAGAACGCCGTGAGGCCGCCGAGGGCGAGGGCGATGTGCCCATAGAGCGCCCAGCGACTCAGGTGCGGGTCGAGGGTGACGGGGCGCGTGAACATAAACGCCAGCGCCCCGAGCGCCGCCGCCGTCCCGCTCGCCACGCTCCCGAGGGGCGCGAGGGGGTAGCGCAGCAGCGAGGCGCGGTAGAGCGCCGCCACGGTCCACGCCGACGCGCCGAGCAGCAGCCGGTTGAGCCCCTCGCCGCCGTGGTGGAGCCACCAGCACGCCAAGAGCGGGGGCCAGAAGGCGAGTCCCACCTCGAGGGCGCGGGCGGCGAGGCGCGGCGCCCGCCCCAGCGGCCGCCAGAGCGCCACGAGGTGCACGAGCGCCGAGAGCACAAAGAGCGCGACGCCCACCAGAAACCAAAGATCGAGCGGTCGCATAGGCGTCGGTCAGCCTCTCGGCGCGGCGGCGCTCAGAGCGCCTGATTCACGAGGGCGCGGAGCGTCTCCACGGGGCTGCGCGGGAGGCCGGTGATGTCCGCCACCTGCGCGCCGCCCTTAAAGACGATCATCTTGGGGATGCCCTGCACGCCGTAGCGCGCCGCGTACGCCTGGTTGTGGTCCACGTTCACCTTGGCCACCTTCACGCGCCCCGCGTACTCCTTGGCGATCACCTCGAGATGCGGGGCGAGCATGCGGCAGGGGCCGCACCAGGGCGCCCAGAAGTCCACGAGGACAGGGATCTCGCTCTTGAGCACCTCCGCCTCAAACGTCGCGTCGCTCACGTCAACATATGCACCCATGGCTGCTCTCCTGTGTGTGTGCCGTGCCGGAGTGGGGGCCTCGGGCATGGACAGACCTTAAGCGCGCCGCGCGCGCTCGGCAAGGGCGAGCGTGCGCGCGCGACGAAAAAAGAGCGCCCCTAGAACACGTGCCGCTGCGCGTGCACGTTGAGCACCAGCCCGAGGCCGAGGCAGGTGGTCACCACCGACGAGCCGCCATAGCTCATCAGCGGCAGCGTCACGCCCTTGACGGGGAGCATGTTGAGCACCATGCCCACGTTCATGACCACGTGCCAGAACACCATCGCCGCTACCCCCAAGCACAGGAGAGACCCAAAGCGGTCACGCGCGGTGTAGGCGGTGTAGAGGATGGAGAGAATCAGCGCCAGGTAGAGGGCGAGGGTGAGGGCGGCGCCGAGGAGGCCCCACTCCTCGGCGAGCTTGGCGAACACGAAGTCGGTGTGGTTCTCGGGCAGGAAGCCCCCCGCCACCTGCGAGCCGAGGCCGTGCCCCTTGCCGAGCAGCCCGCCGCTGCCCACCGCCACCTCCGACTGCCGCGAGTGCCACCCGGCGCCGAGGTGGTCCACCTGCCCGTCGATGAGCGTCAAGATGCGCTCCTTCTGGTAGCGCTTGAGCACAAACAGCCACGCCAGCGGCATGCCCACGAGGCCCAGAATCATGCCCCCCACCGCCGTCTTGCGACGCAGGCGCTCGGCGCTCATCATGGAGGCGCCGATGAAGAAGAGCATCAGCGTGTGCCCGAGGTCGGGCTCCTGAAAGACCAAGAACATGGGCAGCCCGAGGAGGACGGCGATCGGGACGAGGTCGGTGAAGGTGTAGCCGCGCGGGCGCGGCGTGGCCTCGATCCACGAGGCGAGCGCCAGCACGAGCCCCACCTTGGCCAGCTCCGAGGGCTGCACCGTGAAGCCGCCAAAGTCGAGCCAGCGCTGAGAGCCGTTCACGCGCTTGCCAATGAGCAGCACGAGGGCGAGGGCGCCGAGGTTGGCCACGTAGAAGGCGGGGGTGAGGCGCTTGAGGGTGTGGTACTCCACCTGCGACGCCACGAGCGCCACGAGGGCGCCCACGCCAAACCACCGGAGCTGCGCGCGCTCCACCCCTGGCGGCGCGGAGCCGGTGGTGCCCTGCAGGATGCAGACGCTCAGGGCGCAGAGGCTGAGCGCCACCAGCAGCAGCGCCCAGTGCGCGCGCGACATGCCCGCCCCACGCTTCACGCCGCGCCCCCCGTCACGGCGGTCACGGCAGGCGCGCGTAGGGGAGGTCGAGCGGCGACTGCGCGTCAAAGATAGGCTCGATCTCCTGGTGGAAGGCCTCAAAGATCTTGCGCGCCACCGGCGCCGCCTCCTTGCCGCCGCTGCCGCCGTGCTCCAAGAAGACCACCACCGTGAGGCGCGGCGCCTCGTAGGGGGCGAAGGCGGCGAACCAGGCGTGGTCCTGGTGCTCCCACCGCAGCTCCCCCTGCCCGTCGCGCGCCCCGCGCGCGAGGCTCTTGACCTGCGCCGTGCCCGTCTTGCCCGCCACGCGCCCCATGGGCACCGCGGCGCGGTAGCCCGTGGCGAGCTTGGGGTCGTTGACCGCGCGCTCGAGGGCGCGCCGCACGCGGTGGATGTGCGGGGGGGCGGAGGGCAGGCGCCACATCACCTCCGGGTCGTGCGTCTGGGCGCGCGCCTCGCCCTGCGGCGTCTCGAGCTGGCGCGTCTCGAGCAGGAGCTGCGGGCGGTACACCACGCCGTGGTTGGCGAGGGCGCTGAACGCCACGGCCATCTGCAGCGGCGAGGTGCGGACCGCCCCCTGCCCGATGGCGGAGCTGAGGCTGAGCCCGTGCTGGAAGCCGCCGGGGGAGTGGCGCTCGTGGTAGGAGCGCGTGGGCACCACCCCCGAGGACTCGCCGTTGAGCCCGAGCATCAGCTCCCCAAAGCCGAACTGCTTGCCATAGAGCGCGAGGGTGTCGATGCCCATCTTCTCGCCGAGCTTGTAGAAGTACACGTCCGCCGACGCCGCCATGGCGCCGTTGAGGTCCACGCGCCCGTGCCCGCTGCGCTTGTGGCAGTGGAACACGCGGTTGCCGTACTCGTAGGCGCCGGGGCTGTCGATGGGCTGCTCGGGGTCCAAGACGCCCTCCTCCATCGCCGCCACCGCCGTCACGATCTTGTAGAGCGAGCCAGGGAAGTACGACTTGACGCTCTTGTCGAGGAGCGGGTTGTAGGGGTTCTCGTCCACCTCGCGCTTGGCGGCGGCGGTGAGGCGGCCGGACCAGATGTTGGGGTCGAAGGTGGGCTTGGAGACCAGCGCGAGGAGCTCGCCGGTGAGCGGGTCCATCACCACCACCGCCCCCGACTCGTAGCCCTCCATGGCGTTATAGGCGATCTCTTGGACGCGCGCGTCGATGGTGAGGCGGAGGTCGGCGCCGGGGGTGGGCTCGTGGAGCGCGCCCACCCGCTGGCTCGCCTGCGCCGCCCAGGGCGCGGTGGCGCGGCGGCCGTGGGTGTCCACCACGAAGCGCTGGTAGCCGTGCGCGCCGCGCAGGGCGCCGTCGTAGAGGCGCTCCACGCCAAAGCGCCCCACCATCTCCCCCGACACCAGCCCGCGCTCGCGCACGTCCTGGGCGCTGGGGTAGCCGAGGTAGCCCACCACGTGGGCGCCGAGGGAGCCCTGCGGGTAGGTGCGCTGGCGCTTGACCTCGAGCGACACGCCCCCAAAGCGCTCGCCCGCCGCCTCGGCGAGCGTCACGCGCTCCTTGTCGAGGTCACGCGCGACGCGGGTGGGCGTGCGGCGCGCGTAGGGCTCGCGCGTGTCGAGGAGCTCGCGCAGCTCGATCTGCCCGAGCTTGTCGAGGTCGAGGACGGGCGTCAGCGCCTCCACCAGCGCGCCCACGTCGCGCACGTCGCGCGGGGTCACGAACAGGTCAAAGGCGGGGCGGTTGGTGGCGAGGACGCGGCCGTGGCGGTCGTAGATGGTGCCGCGCTCGGCGTAGAGGCGCTCCTCTTTGGTGTAGTTGTCGGCGGCGACGGCGCTCAGCTCATCATGGCGCGCCGTCTGCAGGTAGCCGAGGCGGGCGACGAGGGCCCCAAAGACCAAGGTCACGCACAGCGCGAAGCGGGCGAGGCGGCGGTGGTGTGCGTCTTGGCCTGGCGAGAGGTAGTCGGGCATGTGCTCACTTTAGGCGTATGCTGGTGGGCGCGTGTGCCTGCTTGGCGTGGCGCCCCGTGAGGCGGCGTCTCGGGGCGCTCCTGCCCACGAGCTCAGACGATTCTGTGGAGATATGCGGGTGATCGGCAGCTGGCTGAGGGCGCGCGCCCCTGCGCGTGGCGCTAGGGGGGCGAGTCACGCTAACAAATCAAGCGGGCGCCTCCAAGCCCTTATCGGCGCCCTCGCGAGAGAAAATCGGGCGCGCGATCGGGGGCGCGATCAGGCGAGCGTCGCCACGCTCCGCAGCAGCTTCTCGTCATCGAGGGCGCGCCCGCAGCCGAGCACCACCGCCGAGAGGGGGTCATCGGAGATCATCACCGGCAGCCCCGTCTCCTCGCGCAGCAGCATGTCGAGGCCCTTGAGGAGGGCGCCGCCGCCGGCGAGGACGATGCCCTTGTCGACGATGTCGGCGCTCAGCTCAGGGGGAGTCTGCTCGAGCGCCACGCGGACGGCGTCGATCATGGCGCTCACGGGCTCGGCGAGCGCCTCGCGGATCTCCTCGGAGGTGACGGTGAGCGTCTTGGGGAGGCCCGCCACGAGGTCGCGCCCCTTTACCTCCATGCTGAGGCTCTCGCCGAGGTCAAACGCGTTGCCGATCTCGCACTTGATGCGCTCGGCGGTGGGCTCGCCCACGAGGAGGTTGTACTTGCGCTTCATGTAGTGGACGATCGCCTCGTCCATGCGGTCGCCGCCCATGCGCACGGAGCGGGAGTAGACGATTCCCGAGAGGCTGATCACGGCCACCTCGGTGGTGCCGCCGCCGATGTCCACGATCATGTTGCCGCTGGGGTCCATGATGGGGAGGCCGGCGCCGATGGCGGCGGCGATGGGCTCCTCGATGAGGTACACGACGCGCGCGCCCGCCGCGCGCGCGCTCTCGCGCACCGCGCGCTTCTCGACCTCGGTGATGCCGAAGGGGACGCCGATCACCACACGGGGCTTGATGAGCGTGGGGCGGGGGTGCGCCTTGAGCAGGAAGTGGCGGAGGAGCGCCTCGGTCACCTGGAAGTCGGCGATGACGCCGTCCTTCATGGGGCGGATCGCCGAGATGCGCCCCGGCGTGCGCCCGAGCATCTCCTTGGCCTCGTGCCCCACCGCCAAGACGCGACGCGCGCCGCGCCCCTCCTCTGAGACGGCCACCACGGAGGGCTCGCGGGCGATGATGCCTTTGTTTTTAGCGTAGACGAGCGTGTTGGCGGTGCCGAGGTCGATGGCGAGGTCGGTCGCGAAAATCATGAGGACTCCTGCGCGAGCGCGGGGGGCGATGGAGCGCGACTCACCGCGCGGGCGAGTCCCCCCTGGGCGGGTGCGGCGTTGTACCCCAAAGGGCGCCGCGTGGCAACGCTCCTCCCGCGCGCCCCGCTACTGGTCACACGGCGGGAGGAGGCACTCCGCCCTCGGGAGCGAGGAGGCGGGGGGGGCGCCGTCGCACTCGGGGCCGACGGCGAGGTCGGGCGCCCAGTCCCACTCGTTGAACTGCAGCTCGCCCATGTGGTACGCCACGCCGCAGAGGTCAAAGCTCCGCACCTCAGCGCGGCGCACCCAGCGGGTGGCCTGGCGATAGAACATGCCAAAGTAGCCGCGCGGCACGTAGCCGCCAAAGCCGAGGGTGACGGTCTTGCCCTCCGAGGTGAACACCGCCTCGCGGAGCGCCTCGGCGTTGCCCTCCGAGACCACCGCGCTGCGCTCGGTGCCCTCGCGCAGGTCCCAGGAGCGGCCGCTGCTCATGCCCTCGGCGGTGGAGACGTTGACGCTCCGGTCGGTGGAGGCCACGTAGACGCCCTGGACGCTGCGCGAGCGCCCCTCGCTGACGGAGGTGCCAAAGCGCTGGGTGGCGCGCGCGCTCCCCGACATCGAGTAGCCGCGCTCGCTCGATGTGCCGTCGCGCGAGCGGGTCGTCTCGCCGCTCGACACGCCGCCCATGACGCCGGCGCTGACCTTGCCGGAGGCGCTGACGCCCGCCAGGACGGGGATGGACGCCTCGCCCTCCACGCCCACGCTCACCTCGCCGCTCGCCTGCGCGTAGCGAGAGCTCATGCGCGCCTGGTACTGCGCGGCGGTCTCGCCTTGCGACATGCTCCACGACCACTCCTCGCCGTTGGTGGACGAGAAGCCCACATCGTTGGTCTCGGAGGAGGTGTAGGTCTCGCCGGTGCTCTCGCTGAGCGCCTCGCGCTCCGACACCTGCTCCCCGAGGCGCCGACTCGCGCTCTCGCCGAGCGCCACGCCCTCCGACATGCTCTCCGAGAGGGTGGAGGCGGTGGCGCTGCGCCAGGCGTTGCTGAGGGTGACGCTCACGCTCTGCGCGCGGACCTCGGTGCTGCTCTCCTCGTACTCGATGTTGGTGCCGATGCCGCCGGGGATGCAGCCCGAGACGGGGACGGGCTCGTAGCGCTCGGCGAGCTCGAGCTTGCCGTCGTAGATCACCTCGAGGGGGCGGTGGACGCTGAGGGGGAGGGCGGTCTCGACGCTGTCGCCGGCGGCGTCGTAGGCGATGACGCGGATGCTGGCGATGTAGGAGCGGAGGTCGTCGGGGACGGCGTTGAAGACCACGAGCTCCGCCTGCTCGCCGAGGGCGTCGCGGTCGGTGGGGGCGGCGCCGAGGTCGTGCTCGAAGGTGGTGAGGCCGTCTCGGGCGTTGACGTCGCTGAGCACGTAGACGAAGCGGGTGGCGGCGAGGCCGCTCACCTGCACGCGCAGGCGGTAGGGGACCCCCGGCAGCGCGCGCGGCGCGGGGGCGCCGCAGTCGGCGTCCACGGGCTCGAGCGCCTCGATGGAGATGGAGGGGCCGATGGAGAGATTCATGGGCACCGCCGGGCCCGCCTCGGCGAGGCCGTCGGCGCGCTCGTTGAGCACCTGCACGGCGCCGCGGAAGACGCCGTGGCGGGCGTCGCTGGTGAAGGGGTTCTTAAAGGGGCCCACGCGCGACCAGGTGAGAATCTGGCGCGTGTCGCCCGCCGCGCCCGCCGCGCCCGCCTCGAGCGTCTCTTCGCCGCCAAAGAGGGGCGTGACGGTGAGGGTCACGGGCGCCGTCGCGCCGTAGGAGTCGGTGAAGGAGCCCTCAAAGCGCAGGCGCGAGACGCCCTCCTCGGGGCGCAGGAAGCCGCGCCCAAAGAGCTCGAGCGTCTGCCCCACCACCACCACGGCGCTCGAGGTGGACTCCACGCGAGGGCCGAGGGGGCGCTCGGGCTGCGGGTCGGCGCAGGAGGGGAGGGCGAGGGCGGCGAGGGTGGCCTGGGAGATGCGCGCGAGGGCGCGCGGGCCCCTCGCGGGGCGGCGAGGGGTGTCGGGCGTGTGCGGGCGTGTGGGCATAAGTCAGCGGCACTCCTGAGCGTCTCGGGCGGGGGCGCGGGGGGCGCCCTGAGAGGATTAGCACAGCGCGGGGCGCGCTCCTAGGGCTTAATGTGAGGGCGCGGCGTGAGGGCGCGGCGTTAGAGGTCCGTGTCGATGGTGAGGGTGTAGGCGCCCGTGCAGCTGTAGCTGCTGGGGGTGCCGCGGCGCACGCCCACCACAAAGACGCCGCCGTCGTCGTCCCAGTAGCTCTCGGTCCACGAGACGGCGTCGTCGGCGCTGCCGGCGCGCCGGCTCGACGCCAGCTCGCGCCCCGCGGCGCACTCCGCCACGCTCTTGTAGAGGTAGAGGTCGTAGTCGACGCCGGCGGGGATGCGGGTGAGCGACACGTCGAGGGTCTCGGAGATGACGCTGATGCCGTCCACCACCTGAACGCAGTAGTAGTCCCACTCGTCCTCCACGCTGTCGAGGGTAGCGGTGAGGGTGATGGGCTGGCCGCCGCCGCCGAGGGTGGCGCAGCGGGCGCAGGCGTTGTTGTCGCTGAGGCCCTCGTAGGAGTCCGGGCGGCGCTCGCTGACGCCGTCGCAGTCGTCATCGAGGCCGTTGCCGCAGATGTCGGCGCTCAGGGGGCGTACGCCGCCCTCGCAGGCGCCCCAGGGGCCCCACGCGCAGCTCGCCCCGCAGGCGCGCGCCTGGACGCCGGGGGCGCAGATGCCCACGTCGGTGCCGCAGGGGGCGCGCTCCGTGTCGCCGGGGGCGCAGGCGTCGGCGGGGGCGTCGCAGGCGCCCCAGTCGCCCCACACGCACGAGGCGGTGCAGGCGCGGCGCTCCTCGCCGCACTGGCCGCAGGCGCGCACCTCGTCGGGCTGCCCCGGGGCGCACGCGCCCTGCGGCTCGCAGGCGCCGGGGGCGCCCCACTGGCACTGCGCCGTGCAGGTCTTTTCGCGGGCGACGCAGCTCCCCGGGCAGGGGTCGTAGCCCACGTCGCCGGGCTCGCAGGCGCCCTGCGCCTCGCAGGGGCCCCAGGGGCCCCAGGCGCACTGGTCGGTGCAGGCGCGGGCGCGGGCGCCGCAGCGCTCGCAGGGCGCCGTCTCGGTTTGGCCGCGGTCGCACTCCGGCGCGGGGGCGTCGCAGGGGCCCCAGGCGCCCCACTGGCAGTCCTCGCCGCAGACGCGCGCCTGCCGGCCGCAGCCGGAGGGGCAGGGCGCCTCCTGGCGCTCGCCGGGGGCGCAGGCGGCGTCGTCGATGCACTCCGTCCACTCCCCCCAGCCGCAGGTGGCGCCGCACTGGCGGCGCTTGGCGCCGCACTGGCCGCAGGCGACGCGCTCCTCGGCGCCGGGCTCGCACTGCGGCTGCTCCACGCAGGCCCCCCAGGCGCTCCAGACGCCGCCGTCGCAGGAGCGCGCGCGGGCGCCGCAGCGCCCGCAGGCCTGCAGGTCCATGAGGTTGTCGGCGCAGGTGCAGGCGTCCGGGGCGCCGCAGCCCACCCACTGGCCGCCGGCGCAGGTCTCGCCGCCGGGGCCGCAGAGGGTGGAGCAGTCGCGGGTGATGTCCTCGTCTACAGCGCCGTCACAGTCGTTGTCGCGAGCGTCGCACAGCTCGTCGCGGGGGGCGGGGGCGTCGCAGTCGCGCCAGGTGCGGTCTCGGCACAGCTCGCGCCCCTGCCCGCAGCCGTAGTCGCAGGCGCGGGCGTCGCCGTCGCGGCAGTCGGCGCACATCTCGTCGAGGAGCCCGTCGCAGTCCTCGTCGGCGGGGTCCGCCGGGTCGCCGCAGGCCTCGAGGCGCGGGCGTGGGGCGTCGCAGCCCACGAACTGGCCGCCCACGCAGCGCTCCTGTCCGCCGCCGCAGGCGGTGGCGCAGGGGCGCACGTCGCCGTCGCGGCAGCCGCCGCAGGCCTCGTCGGTGAGGCCGTCGCAGTCCTCGTCCTCGCCCGTGCCGCAGAGCTCGTTGGTGGGCTGCGCGCTGCAGGCGCGCCACACGCCGCCGGCGCAGAGCTGGGTGCCCTCGCCGCACTGGGTGGCGCACGGGCGCGTCTGGCCATCCCCGCAGTCGTTGTCGTAGCAGGCGCCGCTCACGCAGCGGCGCGCGGTGCCGCAGTCGTTGTCGCGCGCGCACTCGGCGCTCACCACGGCGTCGGGCGCCACCTGCGGGCGGCAGACGCCGAGGACGCAGAGGTCGCCCGGGACGAGGCAGTCGGCGCTCTGGGCGCAGGGGGTGTCAGCGGGGACGGGGTTGCACGCGAGGGGCGCGAGCAGGAGCGCGGGCAGGAGCGCGGGCAGGAGCGCCACGAGCGGCGAGGCGCTGAAGCGCACGGGGCGGGCGGGGTGTGCGGGGGCGGGCATGCGCGCTCACTCCTCGTGGGGTTGGGGGGCGTCGTGCAGGGCGTCGCGCAGGGCGTCGCGCAGGGCGTCGCGCAGGGCGTCGCGCAGGGCGTCTTGGGCGCGCCAGTGG
>VGTA01000035.1 GCA_016874875.1 Deltaproteobacteria bacterium
TCCTCGGGGGGGCGCTCATCAGCGGGGGGCTCATCAGGGGGGCGCTCCTCGGGGGCGCGCTCAGCGGAAGCCGAGGGTGACGCGGTGCACCGTGTAGGCGCGCGGCTCGAGCAGGTCGAGCAGCGTGTGGTCTTGGTAGTCAAAGCGCCCGTAGGAGGTGATCGCCTCGAGCTGCAGCTCAAACTGCCCCGGGAGCACGCCGGTGAGGGGGCTCGTGGGCGGGATCGGGGGCAGGGTGAGCTCCGTGGCGCCGCTCGGGAGCGTGAAGCTCCACACGGGGAAGCCGCTCTGGAGCAGGCGCGCGAGGAGCACCTCCGGCGGCTCCACCGCCGGGCGGTCGGCGCCCGGCAAGAAGCGCCACCGCAGCGTGTCGCCGAGGGTCACGAAGTCCCCCTCCGCGTGCGACGTCAGCTCCGGCGCCCCCACGAACGGCCCCACGCGCACAGGGGCGCTCAGGTCGCGCTGCCTGTGGAGCACGTAGCCGGTGGCGCGCGGCGACGAATCCGCCACGCCGCGCCACAGGAGGTCGACGTCGCTGGGGAGGTCGCTCATCTGCGGCAGGTGCGGGACGCGGAAGGCGCGCTCGGCGCCGCTCGCCGCCACGTCGAGCTCCCAGTAGCCGTCGGGGCCGAGGTCGAGGAAGGCGCGCGCCTCGTAGCGCGGGGCGAACGGCGGGGGGGGCTCCGCGCCCGGGGCGGGGGGCGGGGGGGGGCCGCGGCCGGGGGGGGGGGGGGGGGGGTGGGGGAGGGGTTGAGCAGCTCCACGGCGGCGGTGGTGTCCATGGGGTACTGCAGCCGCGCCACCACCCCGCCCACCTCCGCGCCGGGGCTGAGGCTCAGGAAGCGCACGAGGCCCATCGCCACCGGCACGCTCGACTGCCGCATGCGCCAGTAGCTCATCTGCCCCGCCTCGAACGCGTTGAGCGCCCAGTCCTCCACCAGCGCCGCCGTGGCCACCAGCGACATCTGCCCCGGCGTCACCTCCACGTCAAAGTCGCCGTCCTCGGCGAGCACGCCCACGGGGGCGGGGCGGGGCAGGAGGGCGCGCCCCTCGGGGGTGGGGTGGCTGGTGTCGATGAAGCCGCGCAGCGTGTAGCCGGGCTCGCGGGGCTTGGGGAGCGCCGAGAGCCCCTCCAGGCGCCCGCGCACGCGCGCTAGCGCGAGCGGCGGCGGCGGGTCCCCCTCGCCCATCTCGGGGGGGTCGTAGGGAATCAGCACCAGCGTCACGTTCTCGCTCACCAGGCGCTCGAGGGTATACACCTCAAAGCCCGCCTTCACCGCCGTCACCCCGAGGGGGCCGCGCAGCTCCTCGAGCGACAGCGTGACCTGCCCGTCCTCGTTGGTGACGCCGCTGAGGAGCGCCGGCGCCGCGGAATCGTCAAAGGGGCGCGCCTCCACCGTCACGCCCTCCACGGGCGAGAGGTCGTAGATGTTGAGGGTGGTCACGTTCACGCTCGACGAGATGGGCGCCCCCCAGGCGCCGCCGTAGCGGCTGAGGGGGTCAAAGTACTCCACCGCCTCGGGCAGGTAGGCGCGCTCCCCCACGCTCGCGCCGCCCTCGCGCGCCGCCTCCGCGCGCGCCGTGAGGTCCACGCGCCCGGGGGCGCGCGGCGGCGCGCGCAGCCACAGCGCCGCGCTCGACTCCACGCTCACCACCTCCGCCGGCGCCTCGTCGAGCAGAAACGAGACGCCCGCGCTCAGCCCGCGCCCCGTCACGCGCAGCAGCGCCCCCCCCGCCACCGCCGCGCGCGGGGGCGTGACGGCGTACACCTCGAGCGGCTCAAAGAAGGTGAGCGCGAGCTCCACGGCGCGCGCGATGGGCGCCTCGCGCTCGCGCACCTCCACGGCGGCGCGCCCCGGCGGGCGCCCCGGCGCGAAGCAGCGCAGGCGCTGCGGCGCGAGCGCCTCGCAGGGCACCCGCTCCCCCGCCACCCGCACCGCCGTCTCGGCGCTGAGGCCGTTGCCGCCCACCATAAAGTAGCCGCCCTCGTCGCTCGGCAGGCGCTCGGGGACCAGCCCGAGGGCGCTAAAGTCGCCCGGGGCGGGGTCGAGGTACAAGAGGCCGCGCTCGCGTCGCCACGCGCCGTTGCCGTTGCGCGCCTCCACCGCCGCCCACCCGGGGGCGCTGGGCGGCGTGATGAGGGTGAGGCGGGCGGGGGGGAGCGCCTCGCTCACCTCGGCGGGGCGGTCGCCCACGGCGACGGCGGTGTCGGCGAGCAGCCCGTAGCCGTACAGGCGCACCTCCTCGCCGCCGCCGCTCCAGCCCCAGGCGGGCTCCACGCGGTCCACGCCCATGGGACTCCGCCAGCGGTAGGCGCCGGGGAGGGCGGCGGCGCCGTTGGCGTTGCGCACGGTGACGTCGGCGAGGCCGGGGGGGCCGGGGGGGGTGACGGCGCGCAGCTCCGTGGGGCTCACGACCTCCACGCGCAGGGCGGGGGAGCTGCCAAAGCGCACGTCGGTGGGCGCCTCAAAGCCCTCGCCGCGCAGCGTGACCTCCGCGCTGCCGCTGGCGGGGCCCTCGGCGGGGTCAACGGACGAGAGCGCCACCTCGTCGTAGTAGGTGAGCGCCCGCGGCAGCACGCGCGCCGCCCCGCCGTCGAGCCAGCGGGCGCTCACGTCCACCGCCTCGGCCGCCGGCCAGGGCGGCACCTCGCAGATGGCGCGGCTGGCGCTCTCCACGGTGAGGCGGGCGCAGGGGACGCCCCCCACCAGCACCTCGAGGGGCTCGCGCAGGTCGGCGCCGATGAGGCGGACGCGCGCGCCGCCGGCGCGGGGGGCGCGGGTGGGCAGGAGGGAGTTGAGCGCGGGGCCGCCCTCCGCCTCAGCGCCGCCGGCGGGCGCCGCGTCGGGCGCGTCGGCGGGCGGCTCGGCGTCGCGGGGCGGCAGGGGGCGCGGCGCGCGCCCGCCCTCGCCGTCGGGGGCGGCGGGCGCCGCGGGGTCGCAGGCGAGGGCGGCGAGGGCGGCGAGGGCGACGAGGGCGGCGCGGGCGGCGTGGGCGGCGCGGGCGGCGTGGGCGGGCATCAGCATCAGGTGCTTTCCTCTCAGGCTTCCCTCTCGGGGGCTCCTCTGCTATAGAGGCGCGGGCGACGCGGACGGTAGCACACGAGGCGCGTTCAGCGCGAATAAGGGCGCGCGCGGCGCCGCGAGGAGAGAGCAGCCACCATGACAGTCACCCTGAGGCAGCAGAGCAGCCCACCCGCCCCCGTGCGAGTCCCCGCCAAGACCCTCCGGCACCTCGAGTGGGCGCGCGTCCTCGCGCGCCTCGCCGAGCACTGCCGCGGCCCCGTGGCGCGCGCCCTCGCCCTAGAGCTGCTGCCGCTGCGCGACGAGCGCGCCCTGCGCGGACTGCTGCAGCGCGTGGACGAGGGGCGCGCCCTGCTCGACCAGGGCCAGAGTCCGCCCCTCGGGCAGCCCTCCGACATCACCCCCGCCGTGACGCGCGCCGCGCGCGGCGGCGTGCTCGAGATCGAGGAGCTGCGTGACGTGGGCGCCTCCCTCGACGCCGCGTTCCGCGCCCGCCGCTTCTTTAAGCCCTTTGAGCGCAGCCACCCCGCCCTCGCCGACCTCGCGGTGGGGCTGGCGGACTTTCAGGACCTCGCCCGCGAGATCAACACCAGCATCACCGCCCAAGGTGAGCTGAGCGACCACGCCAGCGGCGACCTCGGGCACCTGCGCGCCAAGGTGTCGCAGCTCAGCGAGCACCTCAAGGAGCGCGTGGCGGGCCTCGTGAGCGACGAGGCGTACGCGGGCATGCTCCAAGACGAGTTCTTTACGCTGCGCGAGGACCGCTACGTGCTGCCGATCAAGTCGGGGCACAAGCGCCACGTGGAGGGGATCGTCCACGGCTGGTCCGCCTCGGGCGCCACGGTGTACATCGAGCCGCAGGTGGTGGTGGAGGCCAACAACAAGCTCGTGATGGCGCAGGCGGAGGTGAAGCGCGAGGTGCACCGCGTGCTCACCCGCCTCACGCAGCGCGTGGCGCAGCGCGCCCGCGAGGTGCTCGAGAGTCACGAGGCGCTGGTGGCGCTCGACCTGGTGTTCGCCAAGGCGAGCCTGTCGAAGGAGCTGAGCGCCACGAGCCCGCAGCTCACCCACGCGCCGTCGCTGCGCCTGCGCGGGGCGCGCCACCCGCTGCTGCAGCTGGGCGGGGTGCGGGTGGTGCCCAACGACATCTTCTTGGGCGCTCAAGAGGAGGCGCAGGGGGAGGCGCAGGGGGAGGCGCAGGGGGGGGGCGCGCGCGCGCCGAGCGTGCTGGTGGTGACGGGCCCCAACGCCGGCGGCAAGACGGTGGTGATGAAGACGGCGGGGCTCTTGGTGCTGATGGCGCTCTCGGGGCTGCACGTGCCGGCGGAGGCGGGGGCGGTGGTGCCGCTCGTGCCCTGCGTGTTCTCCGACATGGGCGACGAGCAGGACCTCAGCGAGGGGCAGTCCACCTTCAGCGGCCACATGGCCAACCTCAGCGCCGTGCTGCGCCTGCACGAGCCCCACAGCCTCGTCCTGCTCGACGAGCTCGCCATCGGCACCGATCCCGCGCAGGGGGCGGCGCTGGCGCAGGCGGCCCTAGAGCACTTCGCCGACCTCGGCGCCCTCGTGTTCGTCACCACGCACTACGAGGCGCTCAAGCTCCTGCCGCGCGAGGACGCGCGCTTCCGCAACGGCGCCGTGGAGTACGACGAGCGGGCGCACGCCCCCACCTACCACCTCCGCTACGACACCCCGGGCGGCTCCTCGGCGCTGCAGATCGCGCGCCGCTGCGGGCTGCCGGAGTCGCTGCTCGGGCGCGCGCAGGCGCTGTCGGGGGAGCAGCGTCAGCGGCTCGAGCAGGTGATCGCGGAGCTCGAGGCGGAGGCGTCGGCGGCGCGCCTCGCCAAGGACGAGGCGCTCAAGGAGTCGGCGCGCCTGCGCGACCTCAACCACAACCTCGCGATCAAGGAGCGCAAGCTCGCCGAGCGGCTCGAGAAGGCCATCGACGCCGAGCGCCACAAGGCGATCACCGAGGCGCGCAGGGCGCGGGACGCGGCGCGCGCGCTCCTCACGCGCCTCCGCGAGCAGGCGGCGGCGGGCGCGGCGAGCGCCCTGAGCGCGGAGGCGGTGGCGGCGCAGGAGCGCGAGATGGAGGCGGCGGCGGAGGGGCTGGCGGCGGCGGACGCGCGCGACAAGCTCGCCCGCTACCCCCAGGACCTCGACCTCGCCGCCCTCAAGGTGGGGCAGCGGGTGTGGGTGATCTCGCTGAGCAACCACGCGGAGGTGACGCGCCTGCCCAACGCCAAGGGGCGCTGCGTGGTGAGCGCGGGGCGGCTGAGCGTGGACGTGGACGCGGCGGAGCTGCGGCAGCCGCGCGCGCGCTCCGCCAAGGAGCGCGAGCGCGACCGCGAGCTCGAGCAGCAGCGCAAGCGCGACCGCGAGGAGGACGCTCGCCCGCGCGCGCCCAAGGCGTCGTCGTGGGAGACGGCGTCGCCGCAGAGCCCCGACCTCACGTGCGACGTGCGCGGGCAGCGCGTGGAGGACGCCTTTGAGGTGATCGAGCGCCACCTCGACGGGCTGCTCGGGCGCGGCGCGGGCGTGGCCTACATCATCCACGGGCACGGCACGGGGGCGCTCAAGAAGGCGGTGCGCGACTGGCTCCGCCGGAGCGCGCACGTGCAGGACCAGCGCCCCGGGCAGCCGCACGAGGGGGGCGACGGCGTGACCGCCGCGCTCTTGACGCGCCCTTGACGCGCCCTTGACCGGGCGCCCGCCCTGAGGTCAGAGTGAGCCGCGAGCCCCACACGCGAGGAGTCCTCATGCTCAGCCCTCCCCCCGCCCAGCCCCCGAGTCCCCCCCGCCCCGAGGGCGCGCCCACGGCGAGTCCGCCGGCGGGGGCGAGTCTCACGCCGTGGGGGGCGGAGCTGCGGCTGGCGGACGTGGACGTGGCGCAGTGGTTCACGCTGCTGATCGGGCGGCGCAGGACGGTCAAGGTGAGCGTGGCGGGGCGCGGGGAGGAGGAGCGCTGGGTGCTCACGTTCAGCGACGGGGAGCTCAAGGGGGTGCGCGCGCGCTTCGCCGACGAGGGGCTGCTCGCGCAGCTGCTCGCGCAGGGGACGCTCACCGACGAGCAGGTGGAGCGCGCGCAGCGCCGCCCGCCGCGCGACGACCTGATCGAGTGGCTCATCGAGCGCGAGCTGGCCACGCCGCGCGACCTCCGCGCCGCCAGCCACGCGGTGGCCACGCGCCACCTCAGCCACCTCTTCACGCTCACGGACGGGCAGGTGAGCTTTGAGCCCTACGAGCGCCCCGAGGAGCCCCTCAACCTGCCGCTGTCGGCGCTGCGCTTGGCGATTCAGGGGGTGTACCGCGGCTACGACCGCCTGCGCCTCTACGACCGCTTCGGCAGCCTGAGGTCGATTCCCGTGGCGCGGGCGGCGGGGCTGTTCCGGGGGGACCTGACCGAGGTGGAGCGGGCGCTGCTGGCGGGGGCGCAGGGGCGCCAGAGCGTGAGCGAGCTGGCGGCGGACGTGGGGGCGGACCCGCTGTTCGCGCTGAGCTTCTTTTATGTGATGTCGCTGCTGAGCGAGGTGCGCCTAGAGGCGCGCTCGCCCCTCGGGGAGCTGCACGAGCGCGCCCTGAGCAGCGACTACCTGCAGCTGCTCGGGGTGGGCGCCGCGGCGACGCCGGAGGAGGTGGCGGAGGCGTGGCGCAAGCTGCGCGCCAAGGTGGCGGAGGTGGGCGGCGAGCGGACGGAGGAGGGGCGGGAGGTGATCGAGGTGCTCAAGGACGCGCACCTGGTCCTCACGCACCCGCACCTGCGCGCCCGCTACCTCGAGGCCGCCGCGCGCCCCACGCGCCTAGAGGCCGTGAGCGAGGGCGAGCACCTCTTCACCACCCCCGCGCGCCCCCTCGCCCTCGGGCTCTACGGCGCGCCCGCTCAGCCCGGAGGAGTCCGATGACCGCCAGCCACGCCCACCCCCCCGCCGACGACGACCCGCGCCTGCTGAGGGTGTGGGAGTGGCCCCACGCCCCCCTGCGGACGCCGGCGGCGGCGGTGGAGGAGTTCGGGGAGGAGCTGCGCGCCCTCGTAGAGCGGATGTGGGTCACCATGTACCACGCCCGCGGCGTGGGGCTCGCCGCCCCGCAGGTGGCCGCCCCCCTGAGGCTTTTCGTGATGGACTGCTCCCCCCGCGAGGAGGCGCCCCCGCGGGTGTGCGTGAACCCCGTGATCGTTGAGAGGGGCGAGGAGGTGCTCTCCACGGAGGGCTGCCTCTCGTTCCCCGGGCTCACCGTGGAGGTGCCCCGCGCCGCCTCCGTGACGCTGCGCGCCCAAGACGCCCGCGGGGAGGTCTTTGAGGTGGCGCTGGGCGGGCTAGAGGCGATCTGCGCGCAGCACGAGCTCGACCACCTCGACGGCCTCGGGTTCGTGGACCGCCTCGGGCCCCTCGAGCGCCGCGCGACTCTGCGGGAGTACCTGCGGGGGCTAGAGGCGCTGGCGGGGGAGGGGCAAGCGGATCTCGGTGAGGTGATCGCGCTCACGCGCGCGGCGCTGGGCGAGGGGCTGGGCGAGGGGCTGGGCGAGGGGCTGGGCGAGGGGCTGGGCGAGGGCTAGCCGCCGCGGGGCTCATCTCAGCGCTTGCCTCAGCGCTTATCCCAGCGCTTGTCTCAGCGCTTGTCTCAGCGCTTGTCTCAGCGCCGTGGATGTGCTGCACTGCCGACCGCCCTCACCCCTGAGGTCCCCTCCCCCGCGACACACCGCACACCGCGCACCGCGCACAGGACACGCCCGTGACCCGCCTCACCCCCCTCGCCCTCCTCCTCCTCACCGCGCAGCTCGCCACCGGCTGCGTCTCCCCCTACCTCCGCCTCCACAGCAGCGCCGAGGGCCTGCAGCAGGCGCCCACGCTGCTCGTGAGCGCCACCTACGGCGAGGCGAGCGGCGGGAACCAAGAAAAGGGGCTCCTCAAGGCGGCGGTCAAGATCGCCTCCAACCTCAACCTCGACGAGGTGGGCGAGCACCTGGTGAGCGTGGCGGTCAAGACGGGCGAGCAGTTCGGGTTCGCCGTCGCCCCCAACAAGGAGCGCGCGCAGTCGCTTGACGTCGTGAAGGGCGGCGCCATGGACGCCCTCGCCGGCGCGGCGCAGGTGATGGGGGGCGCCTGGATCTACCCCGAGGGCTCGCGCAACACCTTCATCAACGACACCACCTGGCTGACCGACAGCTACAAGCGCGACCTCGTCAAGTCGCTCAAGGGCGACAAGGAGGGCGAGCACTTCTTGTTCGTGTCGGCGCGCCACACCACCGACAGCGAGTTCCTGTTCTTTGAGCGCGCCGTGGTGGTGCTCTACATCCTCATCATCAACGACAGCGGCAAGGAGATCTTTGAGGGCCGCGGGATCGGCTACGGCGCCACCCAGTTCTGGAACGAGGACTCGTCGCCGGCGGGGCTCAAGGACACCATCGACCGCGCGCTCGTCGACATGCTAGCGCAGACCAAGGAGACTCTCGAGTAAGCGCGCGCCCCCTCACCCCCGCGCCCCCCCCCGCGCCCCCGCCGCCACGCACAGCCACCCGGCGATGAGCGCGAGCCCCCCGAGCGGGGTGACGGCCCCTAGGGTGCGCGGCGCGCCGAGCGCCATCGCGTAGAGCGTCCCGGCGAACACCGCCCCGCCCCCCACAAAGAGCCCCGCGCCGCGCCGCGCCCACGTGGGCGTCACGAGCGCGGGGGCGGCGAGGGCGGCGAGGGCGGCGGCGGCGTGCAGGAGCTGGTAGTGGGCGCCTGTGGCGAGCCACCGCGCGGCGTCGCCGCTGGCGCCGTGGGCCCCAAAGGCGCCCGCGCCCACGGCGAGGGCCCCGCTGAGGGCGGCGAGGAGGGGGAGGGGGCGGGCGAGGCGAGAGGGCAGGGAGGCTGTCACGGTAGGGGCCTTGAGGAGAGAGGGAATATGGAGCAGGCGCGCGCAGAGCGGAGCGCAGAGCGGGGCGCAGAGCGGGGCGCAGAGCGGGGCGCAGAGCGGGGCGCAGAGCGGGGCGCAGAGCGGGGCGCAGAGCGGAGCGCAGGACGGCCCCCTAGGCGGCGCCCTAGGAGCATAACAGGGACCATAATGAGCGAGCCTCAAGCGGCCCTACCTCACATCCCCCTAGCGCGCCTCGCTCACAGGCGTCTGGTTCGCCGGCGTCGCCCCTCGCCGCCCTCTAGAATAGCGCAACATGTCTCTGCCCCCAAAGAGACTCCCCCAAGAGAGGGCGTCGAGGTCTCCCTCGGATCCCAAGAGCAGCTCCTGCACGCGGGGGCGGAGCGCGTTCAGGTTGAGCCCCACCTCCTCAGGATCCCCCGGGTGCCCGAGGTCGAGCAAGACGTCACGCGCGCTGCTCAGGAGCTCATCGTCGCTCCATGTCCCATAGCGCACCCCGACGACCTCAGGGGCGCCGCCGGGGAGCAGAGCGGGGTGCACGGTGAGCTCTGTGAGGAGCACGAGGGCGTCGCAGGCGAACACCGAGGCGCTGGGGTGCTCGTCGCTGACCTCCGCGGCGATGTTGTCGTCACATATGGCTAACTCGCAGGCGTCGAGGACCACCGCCGCCCGCGGCGCGAGGAGCCTCAGGGCCTCGATTGACCTCAGCTCTACGTCAAGGTCGCCTTCGCCGCCATGTCCACAGATGTAGAGCAGCTGGATGGGGCGCCCCGGGTAGCGACCCTGGATGTCGCGCAGCTCTCGGTTAAGGTCGAGCGAGCCACCCACCACCCGCGCCACGCACTTGAAGTGGGCGCTGAGGTCCTTGATGAGCAGGAAGGTGGCGTAGATGTTCCCGTCGCCCAAGACGGCGAGGGTGTCGTCCTCCGCGCTGAGGAACATCACGCAGAGGGGGCGGTCGTCGCCATTGGTGGGCACAGGGTCGAGGAAGGGCACCTCTCCGCGCTCAATCGCGCCGAGCTGGCGCCTAAGGACACGGCTCTGCGCGCGCGCGCGCTCTCTCGCGTCACTGCGAGGCGTCACATTGAGGTGGGCGGCGTTGAGGAACTGCGCCACACACTCAAAGGCGTCCGGCGCCCTGCCCTCGCGGAGCTCAGGGGGCAGCGCGGGGATCAGCTTCGCGACGCGCGCGAGCATGTGCAGCAGCCCTCGCCCCGGAGAGGCGTGGGGCGCGCGGTGAGCGCCCTGGCCCGCCGCCGGGGCGGGCGCCGCAGAGCTAGGCGCCGTTGGGCGCGCCCCGGGAGGGAGGGCGGCGAGGTGCTGGGTGAGCGCCCTGAGCGCCTCAAGGTAGGCGGCGGGCGTCTCCTTGAGCAAGAGCGCGCCCTCGGGGTCGTCGAGGGGGACACCTGGGGCGCTCGGCAGCAGGGGCAGACCGAGGCTCAGGGCGTGCACGTCATGTCTCGCGTAGCCATCGCTCGAGCTCCTCTGCGCCAACGGGTGCTTGGGGTGCCTGTAGGGCGCGCAGGGGAGCGCGCGCAGGGCCTCGTCACGGAGGTCGCGGTCGCTCCTAAAGCAGAGGCGTCCCGGGTCGCGGTGGGTGGCGCGCGCGTACCCCTCCAGCGTGGCGTGGGCGGCGCCGCCCATAAAGGGAGTCGCGTGGAGGGTGAGGGCGAGGTCGATGGGGCCCCACGCGCGCTCATAGTGCCTGAGGATCGCCATCGCCTCATAGACGCCGCGCGCGTCTAGCCCGCCATCATCATCATCATCATCATCATCATCACACCCCTCCTCAAAGACCACCAGCCCGCTCGGGGGCAACACGTCGCCGCTCATCGCGGCGAGGAGCGCGGCGCAGGGGGCGAGGTTGACGAGGGTGCCGCGCCACGCCTCCCCGGCGGGCGGGCAGGGGAGCTCTAGGTTCGGGTGGCGTGAGGCGTCGTGGGAGACACAGCAGGAGTCCACATCATACGTGTCCCCCATCTCCGCCGAGAGGACGAGAGGGCGGGCGCCGCGCGCGAGCGCCTCCGAGAAGCCCACGTGCTGAAAGATGAGAGCGGCGGCGCCGTCGTGGAGCAGCCTGTAGCGAGGGCAGGCGCGCGCCGCCGCGTCGCGGATGGCGGGGGCGTGGGTGAGGATGCCACCGGAGGGCGCGCCGTGGGCGCGGGCGCTCTCGCGCGTGAGGAGCGTGAGGAGCTGATGAAAGTCCATGGGCTACTCCTGCCGCGCCCCGCCCACATAGCACACCATATCCGCGCCCCCCAGCGCGCCGCCCCACCCCACCGCGTCGAGCGCCTCGGGGGGGCCGGCGAGGAGCGCCTCAAGGCGCGCGCCGAGGGGCTCGAGGTCACGCTCGAGGTCGGGCAGCTGACCACGCATGATGTTCTCGATGTTCACGAGGTCCCCAAAGTCGCGCAAGAGCGCCGGCAGCGCCCGCAGCAGGGCGCCCTCGTCCCAGAGGCCATAGACCACGCGCGCGAGGCGCGGCGCGCGCCCCTCCTCGGGTGGCGCGAAAATGAGGTCAGAGAGCGACATCACCTCCTCGGCGGCGAACACGCGCACGTCGGGGCGCTGGCGACTCAGCGCCTCCGCCTGGTTGCGCGCGGAGCCGGCCACAGAGCACGAGTCGAGCACCACCGCCGCGCCCGGCGCGAGGGGGGCGAGGTCGTCGCCGGTGAGGTGGAGGTCGTGGACGCGCCCGCCGCTGCCGTGGGCGCACAGGTTCAGGAGCTCAATCGGGCGCCCCGGGTGGCGCGCCGCCGCCGCCGCGAGCTGGGCGCGCAGGTCAAAGCGCTCCACCACATCCCCCGCGCACACGAAGCGCGCGCTGAGCTCTTGGAGGCGCATGAGGACGTGGTAGACGTTGGCGTCGCCGAGGATGGCGAGGTCGTCGTCGTGGGCGCTCACGAGGGTCACGCAGAGCGGGCGCGCGTCCTCCGCCGCGGCGTCGAGCGCGAGCGCGGGCGGCGCCCCCCGCTCAACGGCGCGCAGCTCAGCGCGGAGGCGCGCCCCCTGCGCCCGCACGAGCGCCGCCACCTCGCCGGGGCTCATGAGGTCGAGGACGGCGGCGCGCAGGTACTGGAGCAGGGCGCCGGCGGCGTCTCGCTCGCGCCCCTCGGTCAGCGCGGGCGGGAGCGCGCGGATGAAGCGCGCGAGGCGGGCGCCGGTGTGGAGGAGGTGGTGGTGGGCGGCGTCGAGCCCCGTGGGTGTGTGGGTGCGGTACATGTGTGGAGCTCGCGAAGGGTGTGAGGGTGGCTCAGGGGGCGGTGGGGAGGGCGCTCATGTGGCGCGTGAGGGTGACGAGCGCCTGGATATAGGCGGGGGGGGTGTCCTTGAAGATGATCTGGCCGCTCCGGTCATCAAACGCCTTACTGCGCCCCATAAACATCACAGGCATGC
>VGTA01000036.1 GCA_016874875.1 Deltaproteobacteria bacterium
CTCGCCCCCCTCGCCGCCGCCCGCGCCCACCTCGCCGCCGCCCGCGGGCTGCGGGGGGTGGGGGCGCTCGTGGCGCGAGTGGAGCACCGCTTCACCCACCGCGCCTGGCGGCTCTACGTCTTTGAGGCGGAGGGCGCCCCCGCCCTCGCCCCCGGGGAGGACCGCCGCGCCGCCCTCACCGCCGACGAGCTGTCGGGGGTGGGGCTGGGGGGTCCGAGTCTCAAGGCCCTGCGCGCCGCCGGGCTGCCCCTGCGGGCGCGGCGCGGCGCGGGGGGGGGCTGATGGCGGGGGGAGCGACGGAGCGGGGGGCGCGCGACCGCCTCGCCCGCCCCGCCCGCCTCGCCCGCCTCGCCCGCCTCGCCCGCCTCGCGGCCGCGCCCCTGCTCGCCGCGCAGCCGAGCGCCGCGCCCTCGCTAGCGACGCCCGCGCCAGCGCCCGCCCCGCCCGCTGCGCCCGCTGCGCCCGCTGCGCCCGCCGCGCCCGCCGCGCCCGCCGCGCCCGCCGCGCCCGCCGCGCCCCCGCTCACCCTT
The DNA here is from genome assembly GCA_016874875.1 of Deltaproteobacteria bacterium. Taxonomy (GTDB): domain Bacteria; phylum Myxococcota_A; class Bradymonadia; order UBA7976; family VGTA01; genus VGTA01. The sequence goes on from VGTA01000036.1 coordinate 531, forward strand.
GAGCTCACCTACCTCGACGGGCGCGCCGCCGCCGCCGAGGGCTACCGCGCGCACCGCGGCGTGAGCGGCGGGGGGCGGGCGAGGGTGGCGGGGGGCGGGGGATGGGCGCTCAGCCTCGAGGGGGGCTACACGGCGGCGCGGGGCGCCACCCAGCGCACGCCGAGCGCGGCGGCGCTGCGGGCGGCGGCGCGGGGGGGGGCGGCGGACGCCGCGGGGGGCGTGACCGCCGCGGGGGTCAGCGCGCCCCTCGCGCGCCCCGCCGAGGTGGTGACGGGAGTCGAGTGGGGGCACGCCGCCGCGCTCGGCGCCGCGCTCTCGCTCACCGGGGAGGCGGGCGCCCTCTCCCTCGCCCTCGGCGCCGCGTGGCGCGCGGGGGGCGCCCTCGGCGGCGCGCGTGAGGGCGCCCTCCCGTCCGCGCTCAGCCCCTACGTCGCCCTCACCGCCTCCCTCGGCCCCGCCTGGGCGCACGCCCGCTGGGGGGGCGCGGGGCGCCCCGACGCCCTCGCCCCCGCCCCCGCCGCCCGCGCCCTCACGGCGGGCGCCGCGCTCGGTCGCGCGCGGGTGGGCGCGGGCGTGGCGGACCTCGGCGGCCTCTGGGCGCTGGCGCTCCTGTCGCTCCCGCTCAGCGCGCCGCTCTACCTCCACGTCTCCGCGTGGGGCCGCGGCGAGGGGCTAGCGGCGGGGCGCGCGTTCACGGTGGGGCTGCGCTGGACAGGGGAGCGCGACGCCCCTGAGCTCGACCCGCCCGCGCCGGGGGCGGGGGCGGGGGGCGCGCCGGGGGAGGCGCCGGCAGGCGGGGCGCTCTTGCCGTCGAGCGCGCCCCCGCCGGCGGTGGCCCCGCGCGCGCCAGGCGGGGGCCTCTCGCCGCTGTCCCCGGGCGCGCCGGGGGGGGGGCCTAGGGCGCTTTAGCGGGGGGCGCGCTATCCGAAATAGCTCTTATATATTGAATAGATCATAAGAGCCTGGCACCTCAATGAGCACCTCAACGCCCCCGCCCCCGCCCCCCCCGCCGCGCGTCCTGCGCCTCCGAGCGCGCGTGCTGCGTCCTAAAGGGGCGGGGCCCCTGCCCCTGCCCCTGCCCCCGCCCCTGCCCCTGCCCCGCCGGGGCGCCCCCCCCCACCGGCTGAAACGCGGGCACGAGGTGACGCGGCCCCCCCCCGATCAGGTCCTCGCGCCCCATACGGCGGAGCGCCTCGCGCAAGATCGGCCAGTTCGCGGGGTCGTGATACCGCAAGAACGCCTTATGGAGCGCGCGCACCCTCAGCCCCTTGGGGATGTGCACCTCCTCGCTCTCGCGCGTCACCTTCTGGAGCGGGTTGACCCCGCTGTGGTACATCGCGGTCGCCGTGGACATGGGCGAGGGCAAGAACGCCTGCACCTGATCCGCGCGGAAGCCGTTGGCCTTGAGCCACAGCGCCAGCTCGAGCATGTCCTCGTCGCGGGTCCCTGGGTGCGCGGCGATGAAGTAGGGAATCAGGTACTGCTGCTTCCCCGCCTCCGCCGAAAACCGATCAAAGAGCTCCTTAAAGCGATCATAGGAGCCCATGCCCGGCTTCATCATCATCGACAGCGGCCCCTCCGAGAGCGCCTCGGGCGCGATCTTGAGGTAGCCGCCCGTGTGGTGCTGCGCCAGCTCGCGCACATACTCCGGCGACTCCACCGCGAGGTCATAGCGCACCCCCGAGGCGATCAGCACCTTCTTGATCCCCGGCAGCGCGCGCGCCTTGCGGTAGAGCTTGATGAGGGGCGTGTGGTCGGTGTTGAGGTTGGGGCAGATCCCCGGGTACACGCACGAGGGGCGGCGGCAGGCGGCCTCGATCTGGCGGCTCTTGCACGCCACGCGCCACATGTTGGCGGTGGGCCCGCCGAGGTCCGAGATCACCCCCGTGAACCCCGGCACCGTGTCGCGCACCACCTCGATCTCGCGCAGAATCGACCCCTCCGAGCGACTCTGGATGACGCGCCCCTCGTGCTCGGTGATGGAGCAGAAGGTGCAGCCCCCAAAGCAGCCGCGCTGAATCGAGATCGAGAAGCGGATCATCTCATAGGCGGGGATCTTGGCGCCGCCGTAGGAGGGGTGAGGGCGGCGGGCGAAGGGGAGCTCATAAACAGCGTCGAGCTCCTCGGTGGAGAGCGGAATCGGCGGCGGATTCACCCACAGGTCGTGGTCGCCGTGGCGCTGCACCAGGGCGCGCGCGTTGCCGGGATTCGCCTCCTGGTGGAGGATACGCGAGGCGTGCGCGTAGAGGACGGGGTCCTCGCGCACCTGCTCAAAGGACGGCAGGCGGATCACGCTGCGCGCGCGGTCGGCGCGCGGGACGTCGCGCACAAAGCGCACCACGCGGGGCGCGGCGGGGGCGGCGCGCTGCGCCTCGTCGCGGCGGCGGCGCGCCCCGAGCGGGTCGTCCGCCTCGAGCGCCGCGATGGCCGCCAGCGTCCCCTCCACGCTCTCCCCCGCCCGCGCCCCCACCTGCGCGCTCCCGCCGGACGCCCCCTCGCAGGCGCTCGCCCCCGCCTCCGCCCCCGCGCCCGCGCTCGCCTCCGCCCCCGCGCCCGCGCTCGCCCCCGACATCCCCTCCATGCGGTAGGGGTCCTCCGGCGGGTTGAGCGGCCCCGGGGTGTCGAGGTGCGTGGAGTCCACCTCGATGTAGCCCGCCGGCACGCGGCGGAGCAGGGCGGTGCCGCGCACGTCTTGGATGTCCCGGGGCGCCTCGCCGCGCGCGAGGCGGTGCGCCACCTCGGCGAGGGCGCGCTCCGCGTTGCCGTAGAGCAGCAGGTCCGCCTGCGAGTCGAGGAGGACGGAGCGCCGCACCTTCTCCGACCAGTAGTCGTAGTGCGCGATGCGGCGCAGGCTCGCCTCGATGCCGCCGATGACGAGCGGCGTGGCCCCAAACGCCTCGCGCAGGCGCTGGCAGTACACGATCACGCACCGGTCGGGGCGCGCGCCGCTCACGCCGCCGGGGGTGTAGGCGTCGTCGTTGCGCAGGCGGCGGTCGGAGGTGTAGCGGTTCACCAGAGAGTCCATGTTGCCGCCCGTCACCCCAAAGCACAGGCGCGGGCGCCCGAGCTCCTCAAAGGCGTCCTTGCTCCGCCAGTCGGGCTGCGCGATGATGCCCACCCGGAACCCTTGCGCCTCCAAGAAGCGCCCCACGATGGCCATGCCGAAACTGGGGTGGTCCACGTAGGCGTCGCCGGTGACGAGGATGACGTCACAGGCGTCCCACCCGAGCGCCTTGAGCTCCGCGCGCGTCATGGGCAAGAACGGCGCGGCGCGGCGCGTGGCGGCGCGGGGGTACCCAAAGAGCGGGGGCGCGCCCTGGGGGGCGAGGTCGGCGGCGGGGTGTGCGGTCATGGGGGCTCTCGGCGCGGCGCGGCGTGGCGGAATCTGTGGCGGAATCTGTGGCGGAATCTGTGGCGGAATCTGTGGCGGCGGTGGGGGCGGGCGCGCACGGGCGAGTGTGTACCCGCTGCGCGCCTCGCGCACAAGTGAGGCTCGCGGCTGGCGCCCGCTCAGGGGGCGGCGGGGGGCGCCTCCCCCGCGAGCCACCCCCACAGCGGCGCGCAGCGCTCCTCGCAGGGCGGGTAGAGGCGCCCCTCCTCAAAGCGCCCGCGTGAGGCGCCCCACCACACCTCCGCGAGCCCCACGGGGCGCCAGCCGAGCGCGTGGGCGCGGCACAGCAGCTTGGGCGCGCAGCACTCCCCCGTCCCCGTGGGCGCCGCGGGCCACAGCGCGTAGAGCGAACGGCGGGCGCCCCCCGGCGCGGTGAGCGTGTACGCCTCGTGGATCTCGCGCGTGAGCGCCCTCGACACGTCGCGCCGCGCCCCCATGAGCGCCGCGCGCGCCTCGGGGCTGAGGGCGGGGGCGGCGAGCGCCTCCGTGAGCGCGTGGAGGGCGAGCTGCGCGCGCCACGAGGCGCCCGCGAACCGCGCGCCCTCAAAGAGCGGCGGCGCCCACCCGGCGCGCGCCCACGCCCCGTCGAGCTGCCCCGAGAAGGCGCGCAGGAGCCCCCCCTCCCCCTCGGGGGTCTCGCAGAGGAGGAGCCCGAGCATCTTGCCCTCGCCGCGCGCTCGCAGCCCCTCCCAGGAGAGGGGGGGGGCGAGGGGCTCGTCGGGGAGGGGGTGCGGGTCGAGGCGCCAGCCCGCGCCCCCTGCGCTCGCCTCAGGCGGCGGGGGCCAGCGGTCAGGGCGCTCAGCCCAGCGCGAGATGAGCGCGCGCGCCTCGTTATCTCTTGGGAGCGCGCAGGGGGACGCGCGCGGCGTTGGGGCGCGGGGTGGGCTCATATGACACCTAAGGTGAGCGCGGGTAGGCGCGGGTGGGCGCGGGTGGGCGCGGGTGGGCGCGGTTGTGTTTTGAGGCGCGCTCGGCTATGTAAGCACCATCTCAATACACCAAGCGCGCTGCGCAGACCTCGCGCGCACATCGCCCCGCTAGAGCCTCGCCGGAGAGCCCCCCCATGAGCATAGACGACCACGCCGCTCCACGCGCCGCGCGCGCCCCGCTGAGCCCTGAGGCCCTCGCCGCCGCCTACACCAACATGTACAGGTCTAGGAGGCTCGACGACCGCGAGATCTCCCTCAAGCGCCAGAACCGCATCTACTTCCAGATCAGCGGCGCGGGCCACGAGGCGGTGCTCACGGCGGCGGGGATGGCGCTCACGGCGGGGCGCGACTACGTGATCTCTTACTACCGCGACCGCGCCCTCATGACCCAGCTCGGCATGACCTCCAGGGAGGTCATCCTCGCCGCCGTGGGCTCTAAGGAGGACGTCACCAGCGGCGGGCGGCAGATGCCCTGCCACTGGGGGCACAAGCGACTCAACGTGATCTCCAAGTCGAGCTGCACCGGCACGCAGTTCCTGCAGGCGGTGGGGGCGGCGGAGGTGTCGCGCTACCGCGAGGCGATGGAGTCCGTGGCGGCGCGGCTCCCCGGGCACGGCGACGAGGTGGTGCTGGTGACCACGGGCGAGGGCACCACCAGCCAAGGGGAGCTCTTTGAGGCGCTCAACACCGCCTGCAACAGCCGCCTCCCCGTGATCTTCTTGGTGGAGGACAACGGCTACGCCATCAGCGTCCCCGTGGAGGCGCAGACCCCCGGCGGCTCCATCAGCGAGCTGGTGAAGGGCTACCCCAACCTCAAGGTGCTCCAGGGCGTGGACGGCTGCGACGTGGAGGACAGCCTCCGCGCCTTCGAGGAGGCCCTCGCGTGGTGCCGCGCGCGCAAGGGCCCCGCCCTGATCCACGCCCACGTGGTGCGCCCCTACAGCCACTCCATGAGCGACGACCAGGCGAACTACCGCCCCGAGGCGGAGCGCGCCGCTGAGGAGGCGCGCGACCCGCTGCGCATCCTCAGCGCCCGCCTCTTGCGCGAGGGCGTGTGGACGGCGGAGCAGCTGGCGGCGGCGCAGGAGGCGGTGGACGCGGAGATCGAGGAGGCCACGCGCCAGGCGCTCGCCGCCCCCACCCCGCTCCCGAGCGAGGTGATGGAGCAGATCTACAGCCCCGACCTCGACCCCACCTCCGCCGCCTTCAGCACCCCGCCGCAGGTCGCCGCCGACGACGACGGCAACAAGACGATGGTGGACCTGATCAACTCCTGCCTCCGCGACGAGATGGCGCGCGACGAGCGAATCGTGGTCTTTGGGGAGGACGTGGCGGACGCGAGCCGCGAGGAGGTGCTGGGGCAGTGCAAGGGCAAGGGCGGCGTCTTTAAGGTGACCCACGGGCTCCAGGCGCGCTTTGGGGGGCGCCGCGTCTTCAACAGCCCGCTCGCCGAGGCCAACATCGTGGGGCGCGCCATCGGCATGGCGTACCGCGGGCTGCGCCCCGTGGTGGAGATCCAGTTCCTCGACTACATCTGGCCCGCCTTCCAGCAGATCCGCAACGAGCTCGCCACCGCCCGCTGGCGCAGCCACGGCGACTGGCCGGCGCCGGTGGTGATTCGCGTGCCGTCGGGGGGCTACCTCAAGGGCGGCGCCCCCTACCACAGCCAGAGCGCCGAGACGCTCTTCACGCACATCCCCGGGCTCCGTGTGGTGATGCCCTCCAACGCCCTCGACGCCAATGGCCTCCTCCGCACCGCCATCCGCTGCGATGACCCCGTGCTGTTCTTGGAGCCCAAGCACCTCTATCGCCAGACCTACAACAAGGGCCCCTACCCCGGCCCCGACTACATGATCCCGTTCGCGCAGGCGGCCAAGGTGTGCGAGGGCGACGACCTGACGGTGGTGACGTACGGGTCGCTGGTGCACCGCAGCCTGCAGGCGGTTAAGCTCCTGCAGCGCGAGCGCGACCGTGGGGTGGACCTGATCGACCTCCGCACGCTCTCGCCCTATGACTGGGGTATGATCTCCGAGTCGGTGCGCCGCACGGGGCGCCTGCTCGTGGTGCACGAGGAGAGCCGCGCGTGGGGCTACGGCGCCGAGCTCGCGAGCCGCGCCGCCGAGGAGCTCTTTGAGTGGCTCGACGCGCCCCCCCGCCGCCTCGCTTCTCTCGACACCTTTGTAGGCTATCACCCCGACCTCGAGGACGTGACGCTGCCGCAGGTGGAGGACGTGCGGCGCGCGATGGCGGCGCTGCTTGATTATTGAGCATGACCCGCTGAGCTTGATGGTGGCGCTGATTGATAAAATCAAGCGCTAGATCAAACACATAACAAGAGCCTGGCACCTATCTAGCCTAGCACCTATCTAGCACCTATCTGATCCCCTCTTAGCCTCCCTCCGGAGCCCCCCCATGAACGCCCCCCACGCCCCCGACGAGCCGCTCCACAGAATCCGCCACAGCCTCGCCCACGTCCTCGCGCAGGCCGTGCTCGAGTACCGCCCCGGCAGCACCCTTGGCTTTGGCCCCCCCGTCGCCGACGGCTTCTACTACGACTTCATCCTCTCGGAGCCCATCTCGGAGGAGGACTTCCCCGAGCTCGAGAAGCGCATGAAGCACATCCTCAAGCGCAACCAGCGCTTTGAGCGCGAGGAGCTGCCCCGCGACGAGGCGATGGCGCGCCTCAGCGGCATGCAGGAGCCCTACAAGCGCGAGTACGCCGAGGAGCTCTTTGAGAAGAAGAGCCTCTCCACGCTCACCTTCTACCGCAGCGGCGCCTTCCTCGACATGTGCGACGGCCCTCACGTGGAGAGCACCAAGGACATCCCCCGCGGCTGCTTTAAGCTCCGCAGCGTGGCGGGCGCCTACTGGCGCGGCGACTCGCGCAACGTGATGATGACTCGCCTCTACGCCTGGGCGTTCGAGAGCGAGGAGGTGCTCGAGGCGCACGTCAAGGCCTACCACGAGGCGCTCGCGCGCGACCACAAGAAGCTCGGCAAGGAGCTCGAGCTCTTCGTGATCGACGAGCAGGTGGGCAAGGGGCTCCCGCTGTGGCTCCCCAACGGCACGGTGATTCGCGACGAGCTCGAGCGCCTCGCCAAGGAGCTCGAGTTCAAGGCGGGGTACCACCGCGTCGCCACCCCCCACCTCACCAAGGCGGGGCTCTACTACCAGACCGGGCACCTCCCCTACTACAAAGACCACATCTACCCGATCATGGAGCTCAAGGAGCAGACCGAGAGCGGCGAGGTGGTGCGCGAGGCGTACTGCCTCAAGCCGATGAACTGCCCCCACCACCACAGGATTTTCGCCGCCCGCAAGCGCTCCTACCGCGAGCTGCCCCTGCGCCTCGCCGAGTACGGGCAGGTGTACCGCTTTGAGGACTCCGGCGCCCTCTCGGGGCTCCTGCGCGTGCGCGGCATGTGCATGAACGACGCGCACATCTACTGCACCGAGGAGAACCTCAAGCGGGAGTTCTTGGCGGTGATGGAGCTCCACAAGCAGCTCTACGAGATCCTCGGGCTCACGGACTACTACATGCGCTTCTCCACCTGGGACCCCGATGACCCCAAGGGCAAGTCCAAGTACGTGGACGACCCCGTCGCCTGGGAGAAGAGCCAGTGCTTTATCCGCGAGGCGATGGTGGAGAGCGGGCTGCCCTTCCGCGAGGTCAAGGGCGAGGCGGCGTTCTACGGCCCCAAGATCGACGTGCAGTTCCGCACCGTCACGGGGCGCGAGGAGACGGCGAGCACCAACCAGCTCGATTTCGCCGTGCCGCAGCGCATGAATCTCAGCTACGTGGGCGCCGACAACCAAGAGCACCGCCCCTACATCATCCACCGCGCCCCCCTCGGCACCCACGAGCGTTTCGTGGCGTTCCTCATCGAGCACTACGGCGGCGCCTTCCCCACCTGGCTGGCGCCCACGCAGGTGCGCATCCTGGTGGTGGCGGACCGCTTCTTGGACTACGCCCGCGCCCTCGAGGAGGACCTCCGCATAAGCATGGTGCGCGTGGAGGTGGACGCCTCCGGCGAGCGTATCAACAAGGCGATCCGCAACGCCAGCACCGCCAAGATCCCCAACGTGCTCGTCTTGGGCGAGCGCGAGGTGGAGGAGCGCGGCGTCACCCTGCGCCGCTACGGCGTGGAGGAGCAGGAGGCGATGCCCTACGAGGCGTTCAAGGCGCGCCTGCTCAAGACCATCGAGTCGCGCAGCCGCGGGTTCGTGGCAGCGCCCTCGACGTGCTCATGAGCGTCCTCAACCGCCGAGTCATCCTGTTCGCGCAGAGCGCGCCCGACGGGGGCGCGCCCCTCGCGCGCGGGCCTGATGGCGGGCTTCTTTGCCCTCGCGGCGACGGCGAGCTACGCCGTCACGTGACCGACGCCATCGAGCTCGCCCTCAGCGCGCGGTTCGACGCGCACGTGGTGGTCCATGCGGGCCCATCGGCGGGGCGCTGAGGGCGGGGCGCTGAGGGCGGGGCGCTAGCGACCCAAGCCCTGCGCGAGCTGCCCGAGCCAGAACATCAACACCACCAGCGCCAGCACCCCCGCGTAGAAGCCCCAGCGGCGCGTCGCGCGCAGCTCTTGGCCCTGCGGGTCCACCAGCAGGCACTCGATCTGCCCAAAGCGGACCTTGTCGCCGTGCCAGGCGCGCACGGCGCTCTGGAGGCGCTTGCCGCGCACGAAAGTGCCGTTGCTCGAGCCCTGGTCCGTGAGCAGGTACGAGCCGTCGTCCTTGCGCTCCACGCTGGCGTGGCGCCGCGAGATCGAGATGTCGGAGATGGTGACGTCGTTCTCTTGTGTGCGCCCCACCACCGTGACGGGCTCAAAGAGCAAGAACTCCTTACCCGCCTGCGGCCCGCTCGTGATCAGCAGCTTGGCGTGCGCCTGGTTGGGGTGCACCACCGCCGTCTGGTAGCCGCCGCGGTCCGCCACCTCCATCACTTGCTCGATGACGAGCTGGTAGGGGCCGATGCGCACGGTGTCGCTCGGCGTGAGCGGCGCGGAGCCCTGCGCGCGCTCGCCGTTGAGGTACACGCCGTTGGCGCTCTGCAGGTCCTTGAGGAACACCCGCCCGTGGTCCACGTAGAGGACCGCGTGCTGACGCGAGACGGCGCTGCTCGGCAGCACGATGGCGTTCTCAGGGGTCCTGCCGATCGACAGCTCCGCGCGCAGCTCCGTTTCGCTCATGAGCGCCCCGCGCTCATCATTGACTACGACGAGCTACATCGACGCTCCTTAGGCGCTCCTGTGTAGTGGGCTCCGCCGCGCCCCTCAGCCGGCGCTCGTCCACGCGCCGCTGTGGTAGATGAGGTCGCCGTGCGCGAAGCTGTAGAGCTCGCTGAGGCGGGCGCGCCCGGCGTCGTCCACCTCCACGAAGAGCAGGAGGTCGAGCGCCTCGCCCACGAGCGCGGCGTCCACCGCGCGGCGGCACAGCTTGGCCACGGCGTCGCGCGTGGAGCGCGCGGTGAGCAGCAGGGCGCCGGCCGGCGCCGCGGAGAGCGCCTCGAGGACCAGCCCGCCGTCAAAGGAGGGCTGGTCGGCGACGAGGAGGAAGTCGGGGGAGAGCTGGCTGGCGCTCAGGAGCGCCTCCATCTCGCAGGGGAGCGTCACCCACGAGGCGTCGTTGCCCACGGCGTAGCTGAGGCCCGCCGTGACCACGCGGCGGCCGCGCAGGCACGAGAGGGCGAGGGCGCTGGCCACCTGCGCCTGCGCCCTGGCGCTCTTGGAGGCGATCGCCACCTTGAGGCCCGTGGGCAGCCCGCGCGCGAGCATCTCCGCCGCCTGGCGGTCAAAGCGGCGCTCCTCCACCCACCGCTCGATGGGCGCGGCGTTGACGGAGCGCTGGAGGCACACGTAGGGGCCCTCCGCGCCGTTGAGGTCCACGTAGGCGCGCAGGTCGCCGAGGCGCCCCTCCGCGCGCTCCTGGCTGTGAGCGCCCAGCCCGCCGAGCACGCGCGCGGCGGCGAGGCGCGCCTGCTCCACGCTCGAGAAGGGCGCGTTGACCACGCTCACCTTGCCGCTCTCGCGCACATAGACGAGGTGGTGAGCGCCGTTGAGGTAGATCGCCTGCACGCTCTGGTCCTCGATGAGCGCGTGCAGGCGCCCCACGCAGAGCGCCTCGTCGATCACCTGGTTGACGTCGTCCTCGGAGTAGCCCTGCGCCACGGCGGTGAGAATCTCCGAGGCGGCGCTGAGGAGCTCAGGGTTGAGCTGCTGACCTGGGCGGTAGCGCGTGGGGAGCTGCACCCCGCGCTCGGCGAGCCCCGCCTGCAGGAGGGCGTGCAGGGCGACCAGGTTGGAGCTGCCGTCGCCGTCAAAGACCGACATGTCCATCGCCGGCGCCTGCTGCGCGGCGCTGGCGGCGGGCGCCGGGGCGCTGAGGGGGGCGGCGGGGCGCACGAGGGGGCGCGGCGTCAGGGTCGCGGCGAGCGCGGCGGGTGCGGCGGGGCGCGGCGCGGGCGGCGCCGGCAGCGGGGTCATGGGCGGCGCCGGGGGCGCGGGCGGCGCCGGGGGCGCGGGCGGCGCCGGGGGCGCGAGCGGCGCGGGGGAGGCGGCGCGCCCGAGCAGCGAGGGCGGCGGGGGCGCGGCGGGCGCCGGGAGGGGCGAGGCTACCCGCCCGAACGCTGGCGGCGCGGGCGGCGCGGGGAGGGGCGTGGCGGGGGCGGGGGAGGCGGTGACGCTAAAGGCGGTGGCGAACTGCACGTCGCCGCCCGGCGCCGGCTCGAGCTCGTCCTCGGAGGCCTCTTCCTCCTGCTGGAACGGCGAGACGCCCGAGGTGATGGTCTGCGCCGACATGGCGCCGCCGCCGAAGACGCGCGGCGGCGGGGGCGGCGGGCTCATGCCGGCGCTCGCGAGCGGGGCGGCGCCCTCCTCCACGCCCTCGAGCAGCTCGGTGGAGAGCACAAAGTCGCCGATGTAGATCTTGTCGGTCTCTTTGATGACGGCGGGGGTGGAGATCTTCCGGCCGTTCACGTAGGTGCCGTTGGTTGATTTGAGGTCGGTGATCACGAACTTGCCGTTCTTGAGCACGACGCGGCTGTGGCGCTTGGAGACGTTCTGCTTGGGCAGCACGATGTCGTTGCCCTGCACGCGGCCGATGGTGACCTCGCTCTTGTAGAACTCTTGCCGCCTCGGCTGGCCGCCCTTCTCGTGGATGACAACTGCAAACGCCATTGCGTGGCTCCTTCGTGAGGTCCCCCGAGGGGGCCTCCCCTCAGAGATTTTTCAGAGATTTTTTCAGAGATTTTTTCAGAGATTTTTAGAGAGGCTCGATCGGTCAGAATGGTTGTTATTAGTGCCACTCAGGCCCTAGTGTCAAGAGCGCACACGAGCCCTCAAGGGCCCCCCCCC